>DATNBG010000473.1:0-4564 GCA_035572075.1 Roseiarcus sp.
TCGTCGATCGCCGCCCGGATTGCGTGGGTCGTTTCCGGGGCGGGCACGATTCCCTCCTCGCGCGCGAACTGGACGCCCGCCTCGAAGCATGGGGTCTGGTGATAGGCGCGGGCCTCGATCAGCCCCAGCTCCACCAGGTGGCTGACCAGCGGCGCCATGCCGTGATAGCGCAAGCCGCCGGCGTGGAAGCCGGGCGGAATGAACTCCGACCCTAGCGTATGCATCTTGACGAGGGGCGTCAGATGGCCGGTGTCGCCGAAGTCGAAGGCGTATTTGCCGCGTGTCAGGGACGGACAGGCTGCGGGCTCGACCGCGATCGCCCGCACCTCCCGCTTGTCGCGCAGCTTTTTGCCGATGAACGGGAAGGCGATGCCGGCGAAGTTCGACCCGCCGCCGGCGCAGCCGATCACGATGTCGGGATAGGCGCCGGCCGCTTCCATCTGCTCGATCGCTTCGATGCCGATCACGGTCTGGTGCATCAGCACGTGATTGAGCACGCTGCCCAGCGCGTATTTCGTGTCGGGATTCTTCGCTGCGACTTCGACCGCCTCCGAAATCGCGATGCCGAGACTGCCCGGCGAATCCGGGTGCTGTTTCAGGATCGCACGGCCGGAATCGGTCTCGTCGCTCGGACTCGCCACGCATTTCGCGCCATAGGTCTCCATTAGCGCCCGCCGGTAGGGCTTCTGATTGTAGGAGACCTTGACCATGTAGACCTTGACCTCGAGGCCGAACAGCGCGCCCGCGAACGCGAGCGACGAGCCCCATTGTCCCGCCCCGGTCTCGGTCGAGAGCTTCGTCACCCCTTCCTCTCTGTTGTAGAAGGCCTGGGCGACGGCGGTGTTGGGCTTGTGGCTGCCGGCGGGGCTGACCCCCTCGTATTTGTAGAAAATGCGCGCGCTCG
The DNA here is from genome assembly GCA_035572075.1 of Roseiarcus sp. GTDB lineage: Bacteria > Pseudomonadota > Alphaproteobacteria > Rhizobiales > Beijerinckiaceae > Roseiarcus. The sequence goes on from DATNBG010000473.1 coordinate 905, forward strand.
TCCCGAGCGCCTTCTCGAGGCGCCTCGCGCGATAAAGCGGCGTCGGGCGCCACAGCCGGTAGATGTCGCGCACCGGTTGAGGAATATCGACATGCCGTTCGGCGCTCACTTCCTGGCCGATCAGCGCCATCGGAAAGAGGGGCGAAAGATCGTCCGGCCCGACCGGCTTGCCGGTGCCCGGATGCAGGACCGGGGGCGGCGGCGAGGGCAGATCGGCGATGATATTGTACCAGGCGTGGGGAATCTTCTCCTCGCCCATGAGATATTTGGTCTGCTCGCTCATGATTCCTCCCTGCCCGTTGTGATCCGCCACTGCGGCGCGTTGGGTCAACGCTCTAACACAAGAGTGGGCCGGAGTTGAGCGGCTTTCGTCGTAGCCGGTTCCCCGACCCTCTGCTCTGTCATTCCCGACGGCCGCAGAGCGGCCGATGGTCAGACCTGCGGTGTGCCGGGAATGACAACAAGGCGGACGATCGGCCGCTTCGCCTTCACATTCGCTCGGTCCGCTCGGGCGCGGGCTCGCGGTAGTAGGTGTTGAGGATCGAGAGCCGCGGCTTCTCGACCGGGACAGAAATCGCCTCGCGTCCGTGCCAGCTCGCGCGCAGGAGCGAATAGGCTGGATGGATGACGACGAAGGCGTAGCCCGAGTTCGGCAGGAAGGGCATGGTCCGCGCCCGGGCGAGGCCATAGGATTTCCAGGCGAACACGCCCATAGGCGAGACCTTGTAGATGGCCGTGCCGAGCTCGCGTTGGCTCTCGTCCTGCGGCAGATAGATTTGCATGGTGAGCACCTTCCGGCGCGTGTCCGGATGCGGCTTGATCGCGTAGCCGTTGAGGTCGGTGTAGAGGACGGGCCGCGGATGCATCGGCACCGGCCACCCCTCGCCGCTTCTTTTCGCGCGGATGCGGAACCCCTCGTCGAGCTTCTCCCTCAGCGCCGAGGCGAGCTCCGGCGACGAGAGCGCGCGCCGCACAATTCCCCAAAGTTCGCGCGCCTCCTCGGAGCCCGGATCGGCCCGCTCGTCATAGAGGGCGTATTCCCGCCGCGTTCCGTCCCCGTTCAGGCCGGCGAAGCGATCGACGTCGGGAAAGCGCCGCACGAGGCGGGCGTAAAACTCGCCCGGGAAGAAGTTCGTAAAATGGATCAGCGGGTAAGGCTTGCGGAACGCCTCGGCGGAGAGGATCGAACCGGTCGCAGATTCAAGAACCGCGCGGAACTCGTCGTCGGCCGCGGGCGTCCCGGAGCCGCCAGCCCTTTCGCCGGCCTCTACCATGCCTGCCATATCTTGCCTCAATGCGATCCTGATCGTTGAATACGCATGGATGAACCCTTGAGCGACGGTTACGCTGAAGTCCGCCGGAACTCAAATCGCCATCCTCCGAGGGCGCCTGCTTGACAGAACCTCGGGCGCCGTCGCAATCAGCCGGCCCCGGCCGCTGAGCCGATCGTCTCACCGAGCGATGACCGTCTCCAAACCCTTCCGCCACCGGCTGGAATATATTGGATTCCGGGCCCTTCAGGCGGCCGCCCGGGCGCTGCCGCTCGAAACCGCCTCCGCCGCCTCGGGCTTCTGCTGGCGGCTGATCGCGCCCCATCTCCATCGGCAGGAGCGCGCGCTCGCCAATCTCAGGCTCGCCTATCCCGATCTTTCGGAGGAGCAGCGCAAGCAGATCGCGGCCGCCATGTGGGAGAACCTCGGCCGCACGTTCGGCGAATCGTTCCACCTCGAGGAGATCGTGGCTCAGAAGCGCATCCGCTTCGAACCGATGGGGCAGCTTGAGGACATCATCCGCGGCGGCCCCTGCGTGGTCTGCGGTCTGCATTTGGGCAACTGGGAGCTTGTCGCCTATGCGAGCAAGCTGATGGGCGCTTCATTCACCGGCGTCTATCAGCGCCTTAGCAATCCCCTTGTCGACGAGGAGACCCGCAAACTGCGCGCCTTCCTCTACGACGGGGGCCTCCTGCCCAAGACGCCGGTCAGCGCGCGGGCGCTGATGAAGGCGGCGAAAAGCGGCGGGTATCCCGCCTTCCTCGCCGACCTGCGCGACGACAACGGGACCGCGGTGCCGTTCTTCGGCGCGCCTGCGCTGGCGACCGTCTTTCCCGCCCTGCTCGCTCGCAAGGCCGGGCTTCCGCTCTATGCGGGCGCGGCCTTCCGGGAGCCCGGTGTGCGGTTCGTGATCCGCGCCGCGCGGGTGGAGGTTCCGCGCACGGATGACCACGCGGCCGACGCAGTCGCCGGGACGGCGGCGCTTCACGCCCGGTTCGAGGCCTTCATCCGCCAGGCGCCGGAGCAATGGATGTGGGCGCACAGGAAGTGGGGCTAATTGGCTGCCGCCCCACACGAGTTTTGGGCAGGCGGACGCAGTTGCAAATCGCGATTCGGCTCGCTCAGAACCGCCGGCCCGACGCCGAGACGATGCCTTGGATGGCGAGTTGCTCTGAATCGATCGCGTTTCTCACGCGTGTCGCTCGTTCATGGACCAATCTTCAACAGCGGCGTTGGGTCCAGCTGTCCGGTTCTTGGCCAACCCCATATTGAGATCACCCGCTGAATTCCTCGTCGAGCGCACCCTTGGACCTCATTGTTTCAACTGAAAGCGGACTCTATTGCCCCGCGGGCGACTTTCATATCGACCCCTGGCGCCCCGTTCCGCGCGCGGTCATCACCCATGCGCATTCGGACCACGCCCGCTTCGGCTCGGATGTTTATGTCTGCCATCGCCTGACGGCCCCTATCTTAAGCAAGCGTCTCGGCGATGTTGCGATCGAGACCGCGGCTTATGGCGAAATCCTGACCCGTGACGGGGTCGAGCTTTCGTTCCATCCCGCCGGCCACGTGCTTGGCTCGGCGCAGATTCGCGTGAGCTTCAAGGGCGAGACCTGGGTCGCCGCGGGCGACTACAAGCTCGAGAGCGATGGCGTGACCGCGGCCTTCGAGCCGGTCCGCTGTCACACATTCATCACCGAATCGACCTTTGGCCTGCCGATCTACCGCTGGCGCCCGCAAGGCGAGCTGTTCGCCGCGATCGACGCCTGGCGGCGCGAGAACATCGCCGCGGGGCGCGCAAGCATCCTGTTCGCCTACGCGCTCGGCAAGGCGCAGCGCGTGCTCGCGCATGTCGATCCTGACCTTGGCCCGATCGTTTGCCACGGCGCGATCGAGGCGATCAACGCACTCTATCGGGAGGCAGGCGTCGCGCTGCCGCCGACCCGGCTTGCGACGGAGATCTTGAACAAGCGCGATTTTTCCCGCGCCCTCATCCTGGCGCCGCCCTCGGCCGCGGCGAGCCCGTGGCTCAAGCGCTTCGGCGAATATTCCGACGCGCTCGCCAGCGGCTGGATGCAGGTTAGGGGAAACCGCCGTCGGCGCTCACTCGACCGCGGCTTCGCCCTTTCCGATCACGCCGACTGGCCGGGCCTCCTCGCGGCGATCGAGGCGACGGGCGCGCAGCGGGTTCTGGTGACGCACGGGCAAACGGAAGCGCTGGCGCGATACCTCCGCGAGAAGGGTTTGGACGCCCGGGCGCTCGAGACCGCTTACGGCGGCGACGAGAATGCGGGCGGGGCGCCGGCGGACAACGAGGGGTGAGGAAGGGCCTCACTTCCCGCGACCGCCGAGAGCCGACATGACCGCCTGCGCGTCCGCCCACAGCCGG
>DATNBG010000474.1:0-3303 GCA_035572075.1 Roseiarcus sp.
AAGCGCGCGGCGATAGTCGTCGGGACTCGTCGCCTCTCCCCGCGCGGCAAGGTCGAGCATCGCCTGGCTGAGCTTGCTCGCGTCGCGCGCGCGATAGATGTTGAGCGGCCAGCGCGACTCGAAGGCGATGAGGCTGACGGAGAGTTCCCGCGCGCCATGGATCGCGTCCTCGGCGGCGGCGACCGCGCCGCTCTCATCGCGCGTAACGAGCGTGACGCCAGCGGACGCGAGTCTTGCCGAGGCCCTCTCCAGCGCCTCTTTCGCCGCCGGCGCCGCCGCCGCCCACCCGTCCGTCTCAAGAACCGCGAGCCGGCGCGGCCTCACCGGCGCGGGACAGGCGGGCGGGCCGGCGAGGCCTGGAAAGCCAGGGTCTCCGCCCGCGCGTTGAGCAATCTCCCAGGTGACAGCCCATGCGTCGGCGAGGCTCGCGGCGAGGGCCCCGTGCGCGCTCTGCGACAGGAAGTCATGAGAGCCGCCGCGATTGATCGCGCCGACCGTCGGCTTGAAGCCGAAGCACCCGCAGAAACTGGCCGGCCGCAGGATCGAGCCGACCACTTGCGTGCCGAGCGCGGCGCTGACCGCGCCAACCGCGACCGCCGCCGCCGACCCGCTGCTCGAGCCGCCGGGCGTGCGGGACACGTCCCATGGGTTTCGGGTCGCGGGCGGTTCGAGCCAGGCGAACTCGGTCGTCACCGTCTTGCCGAGGATCACCGCCCCCGCCTCGCGCAAGGCCGCGACGGAGGCCGCGTCGCGCCCGCCGCGAAAGCCGGCGAAGAGGGCCGAACCGTTCCCGGTCGGCATGTCGCTGGTTTCGATGATGTCCTTGACCCCGACCGGCATGCCGTCGATCGGCGAAAGCGGCCGGCCCGCCCGCCAGCGCTCCGTTGCGCGGTCCGCGGCGGTCCTGGCGCCCTCGAGGTTGAGGGCGGCGAAGGCGCCGATCTTCGGCTCCCAGGCCTCGAGGTCGGCCAGGCAGCGCTCGAGAAATTCGCGTGGGGAATCTTTTCCGCTGGCGAAATCCGAAGTGGCGGGAAGAAACGGCCGCATCCGGGGCTTCATCGCATCGGGCGTGCTCATCGACTTTGGCCTCGCGCCTCGGAGTGGGAGCCCGGATCGTCGTCGCGAGGAGCGCGCTAGCGCGACGCGGCGATCCAGAGTCGCCGGGCGTCCCACGTTCCCCTAGATTGCTTCGCTCCGCTCGCAATGACATTTGGTCTATCGCCGGGCGAGGCGCTTGTCGACAGCGCGGCGGCGCCGAAACCGGCTTGTCGCGCCATTCGCGACCGCGCAATCTATGGAGACAATCGACCGAGGAGTGAGCCATGCTGTTCGCGGTGAGCGGTCTCATTGGTTGCGAGGTCAAGGCCAGCGATGGCGACATCGGCGCGGTCAACGACTTCCTGTTCGACGATCGGACCTGGACCATCCAATGGATGGCCGTCGACACCGGCGGCTGGCTGCCGGGCCGCAGGGCGTTCATCCACCCTTCGGCGATTGCTCCGCTCGAATTGCCGCCGAAGCCCGCGCTGCCGATGATGAGCCGAGGAGAGACGCTCGAACTCTCCGTCAACCTGACCCGACGTGAGGTCGAGGCCGGTCCGCTGGCGCGCGAAGGCGAGGGGGTGACCGGGGACATGGAGACGCTGCTTTATGACTATTACGGCTGGGACCCTTACTGGGGCGCGAGCCATTTCGGCGCCGCGGCCCTGCCGAACGCGGAGTCGCGGATCGTCGACGGCGCCGCCCGGCGCGAGGCCGAGGTCCCTCCCGTCGCCGGGGTCGATCGCCTGCATAGCGTGACCGAGTTCAACGGCTATGCCGTTCACGCCCTCGACGGCGACATCGGCCATGTCGAGAATCTTCTCGCCGACGATTCGAATTGGGAGATCCGCTATCTCCTCATCGCGACCCGCAACTGGTGGCCGGGCAAGGTCGTCCGGCTTTCGCCCTATGCGGTAAAGGCGGTCGACTGGTTCGGCGAGGGCGTCAACATGAACGTGACCCGCGAGCAGGTGCGCTCAGCGCCCGAATGGGACCCGCTGGCGATGGTGGACGAGGCCAGCGAGGCCGCCTTCCACCGCCATTTCGGCTGGCCGGGCTACCGACGGTAGGCGGGAGGGCGACGAGCCGGAGAGCGGTGAAACGCTCAGGAGAATGGGTCGCGCGCGTCGAGCGATTCGAACTTCCTGAAATCTCGATCATTTGTATAGAGCGTCCGGACGCCGTGCTGGAGAAGGATCGCCGCGACGTGAGCGTCAGGGACGAGGTTTCCGCGCACCGGCAGGTGGCCGGCGATCCGTTTGTATGCATCCAGGAACCCTTCCTGCTCCGAGACGACGCGCACGTGCGGCAGGCCCACGAGCGCCGCGACATTGCCGAGCGCTTCGTCAGGGCTGAGCGGCGCGACGAAAATGCGAGGGTGGGTGGCGATGCGGAGATACGCCATCAAAGTCGGCCAGGTCAGGCAAAGGATCTCAGGACCGGCGGCGCAAGCTTCGATGAAGCGGCGGGCGCGCTCGTGGCGGTCGCTCGATCGGTCCGACGCGTAGAGAAGCACATTCGCATCGACCGAGTAGCTCAAGGACGGTCCGCGTCCAGCACTGCGTAAACAGCTTCCTTGTCAGAGAGATCGACTTGCGACTTCATGTCGCGAGACGTCCAGCGGAACGGCGGCGCCGGGCGGGGGGAGCGGCGTCGGGCCAGCGCCTCGGCGATGAGCTCGGAGGCAATCGCCCCCATGGACCGGCCTTCCCTTTCGTGAAGAGCCTTGACCTCCTTGAGAATGGGAGCGTCGATATCCAATGTCGTTCGCATGATGCTTGATGCTACGGGCGCCGACATCTGATGTCAATTGCCCAGCGCTCCCTTCTTCCTTGGGAGAAGGGTTGGGGATGAGGGAGCCGGGCCGTCGCCGCCGGCTCTGGGACCTGCTGGCTATGATGGCCGAGCCTAGTGAGGCCGACTTCACCGCCATTTCGGCTCGTCGGCTACGGGCCGGCGCCGTGGCAACTTGGCATCAAGCGCTATGGAATCGGCAATGTGTAAGCATTCGCCTGATGCTATAGGTGTCACCGGGAGGGCGATGGGTCGCCGACTCACAGTGGTAAACATGGCCGATCCGGCTAAATTGTCATGGACCGAAACAGATCTCAACGACTTGATAGGACAGTCAGAGTCGACCCGGCGCGAATTCAAATCCGGGCGGCTATTTGACGGTAATCAGGAGAGCAAATGGGTTGAGCAACTATCTAAAGAAGTCTCGGCACTCGCAAACACGGAAGGTGGTGAGCTGTTCTTGGGTAT
>DATNBG010000475.1:0-2829 GCA_035572075.1 Roseiarcus sp.
CGCGGCGTCGTGGTCGAGGAAATGACCCGCGCCGCCAATGGCGATTACGAGAGCTTCATCACGCTCGCGGTCACGACGGCGGAGCAGACCCGCGCGGTCGGCGGGACGGTATTTCATGACGGCAAGCCGCGCATTCTCTCGATCAAGGGCATCAAGGTCGACGCGGAATTCACCCCCTCGATGATCTATGTCACCAACGAGGACAAGCCGGGCTTCATCGGCCGCTTCGCGAGCCTGCTCGGCGACGCTCACGTCAACATCGCGACCTTCGCGCTCGGGCGCGACGAGCAAGGAGGATCGGCGATTGCGCTGGTTTCGATCGACGGCGCGGCGCCTCCCGAGGTGATCGCGAAAGTGAGCAAGATCGCAGGCGTCCGTCAGGTGGCCGCATTGCGGTTCTGATCTCGTCTGGGGCGGGGGCCGAAAGGAGGCGGTCATGAGCGACGATGCGGACAAAAGCGCGCTGGACAGCGAGCCGGGCGCCCGGCCGAGAGTCGACCCCCGTCTCCTGGAAATCCTGGTGTGCCCGGTGACGCGCGCGCAGCTCACTTACGATCCGGTCCGCCAGGAGCTCATCTCCCGCGCCGCGCGGCTCGCCTATCCGATCCGGGACGGGGTGCCGATCATGCTGCCGGAGGAGGCGCGCAAACTCGACGACTGAGGGCCTCTCTTCTCCTGTTGAGAGGGCTGGCGAGGATGGCGGTCGCCGGTGTGTTTCGCCGGCGAATGCGCTATGGAGAGACCGCACCTTCCGGGTTCGACCCATGCTGCTCGCCGACGCCATCCGCACGATCCCCGACTATCCGAAGAAGGGCATCATCTTTCGCGACATCACGACGCTGCTCGGCGACGCGAAAGCGTTTCGCCGCGCGGTCGACGAGCTGGTCCAGCCCTGGGCGGGAACGAAGATCGACAAGGTGGCCGGGGTCGAGGCGCGCGGGTTCATACTCGGCGGCGCCGTCGCTCATCAGTTGTCGGCGGGCTTCGTGCCGATCCGCAAGAAGGGCAAGCTGCCGCACGCCACCGTCTCCATCCCCTACTCGCTCGAATACGGGCTCGACCACATGGAGATGCACAAGGACGCGGTCGCGAGCGGTGAGCGGGTGATTCTGGTCGACGACCTGATCGCGACCGGAGGAACGGCGGAAGGCGCGGTCAAGCTCCTGCATCAGATCGGCGCGGAGGTGATCGCGGCCTGTTTCGTCATCGACCTGCCCGACCTTGGCGGCGCGGCGAAGCTCGAGGCCCTCGGCGTCCCGGTCCGCAGCCTCGTCTCCTTCTCCGGGCATTGAGCGCGGGGCGCTCGCTTTTTTCTTGGCGAGATTGATCGGCCCTTCTGCAGCTGCTCGCCAGGGCGCGGAAGGCAAGCGATTTATTTCGGGCGCCATCCGCCGCGGAAAGGAGGCTTTTAACAGTTCGTAAACGATTCCTTCGCATTAGTGGTTAACGAAACGCCAACGGACGGGTGCGATGAACGCGCATGTAGGCCCCGCTCAAACCCTGAAGTTCCGGGCCCAGTCCCTGTTGGCCTACGTGCTCGAGCCGGTCCCGCCGCTCGCCGATTGGTTCCTGGCGCTCGACGCCTGGCTCGCCCGCTCGCCCACCTTCTTCATCGCGAGGCCCGTCATTCTCGACATGGCGGCGCTCGACATCAGCCTCAAGGAATACCGCGAGCTTCTCAGCGACCTCGCGCGCCGACACATCAGGGTCATGGGCGCGGAAAACGTGGGCCGCGGGCTGGTCGGACCGCACCTGCCTCCCGTCCTTTCCGGAGGACGGACGATCGACGCCCAGACCCTGCGGGAGGACGCGCCGGCCGCGCCGGACGAAGAACCCCCAGCCCCGCGCGAGGAGGAGCAGGCGCCGGCCAGCCGCGCGACCGCCGGCCATGCCAACTCCCTGATCGTGGACGGCGCCGTGCGCTCGGGCCAGTCGATCGTGCATCCCGACGGAGACGTGACCGTCATCGGCAGGGTCGCCTCGGGCGCGGAAATCGTCGCCGGCGGCTCCGTTCACGTCTATGGCGCGCTGCAGGGGCGCGTGATCGCCGGAATCTCGGGCTCGCAGTCGGCGCGCATCTTCTGCACCGAAGGGAGAGCCGAACTGCTGTGCATCGGCGGCGCCTATGTCACGGCGGAAAGCACGAGCTCCGAGATGGAGGGCCGCAGCCTCGAGGCCCGGTTGGACGGCGACGAACTCAAACTCCGAATCCTGAGCTGAGGCATTTTTTGGGGATAAACGCATGAGCAAGGTGATCGTCGTTACATCGGGAAAAGGCGGGGTGGGCAAGACCACGTCGACCGCGTCTTTGGGCGCGGCGCTCGCCCAAAGCGGCAAGCGGGTCTGCGTCGTCGATTTCGATGTCGGCTTGCGCAATCTCGATCTGGTGATGGGCGCTGAGCGGCGGGTCGTTTTCGACTTCATCAATGTCGCGCAGGGCGACGCCAAGCTCGCCCAGGCGCTGATCCGCGACAAGCGGATCGACACGCTCCATCTGCTCGCCGCCTCTCAGACGCGCGACAAGGACGCGCTCACCTACGAGGGCGTCGAGCGGGTGATCGGCGAATTGCGCTCGAGCTTCGACTTCGTGCTGTGCGACAGCCCGGCCGGCATCGAGCGGGGCGCGCTTCTGGCCATGCGGCACGCCGACCAGGCGATCGTGGTCGCCAATCCGGAAGTCTCCTCGGTCCGCGACTCCGACCGCATCATCGGCCTCCTCGATTCGAAGACCCTGCGCGCCGAGCGCGGCGAGACGATGGACAAGCAGCTCCTGCTCACCCGGTTCGACGCCGCCCGCTCGAGTTCGGGCGAGATGCTCTCGATCGACGA
>DATNBG010000476.1:0-2492 GCA_035572075.1 Roseiarcus sp.
TGACACCAGCGCACGAACACGTAGACCGCCCAGACCCGCGACCAGTACATGCCCGGAGCGCCTTCGAGGAAGGCGCGCCAGAGCCTCCCCACGGCTTCGGGATCGAGCCCGGCCGGCCGAATCGCCTGCGGATCGCGCAGGGTCTCGTCCATGGCGCCCTTCAAGCCCCGCCGGATCCAGCGGTCGAACGGCAGGACGAAGCCGCTCTTCGGCCGCTCGAACAGAGCCGGGTCGAGGCCGCGCAGGCCGATGCGCCTGAGCACCGCCTTTCGCCCGAGCGGCGAATAGCGCGCGGAATCGGACAGGCGGTCGACGTTCTCGAACAGCACCTGGTCCACCAGCGGCACCCGCTGCTCGAGCGAGGAGGCCATGCTGGCGACATCGTTGTCGCGCAGCAGCCGCTCGCCGAGGAACAGCCGCTGCTCCATGACGCTGATCGCAGAGAGCGGCGTGCGCTCCCGGCTCTCGGCGACGATCCGCTGCCGCATCGCCGCGGGCAGGCCGTCGGCCAGCGCCCCCGCGAAGTCGGGCGCGAGAAGCTCGCGCTGGAATCCGGGGAGGAAGAGCGCGTAGGCCAGTTGGTAGAGCGCGAGCAGGTCGTCGCCGTGACGGACCATCTCCGGAAGCTTGGCCCAGCGCGTCTGCGGCGCGACTGGCGCGCCCGAGCGCCTGAGCGGCCAGGTGACGAGGCTCGCCAGCGCCGCCTGCAGGCATCGCGGCGCAAATGCGGCGCGCCGGGACCAGCGGTGCAGCGCCGGCAGGTCGCGGTAGGAGGTGTAGCCGCCGAACAGTTCGTCCCCGCCCGTCCCCGAGAGCGCGACGGTGAACCCGGCCGCGCGGATCGCGCTCGAAACGTAATAGGCGTTGAGCCCGTCGAAGGTCGGCTGGTCGAGGCTGTCCAGCGCCGCCTCCAGGTTCTCGACGAAATGCCGCTCGGTCAGAACAACCTCGTGATGCTGGGTCCCGATCGCAGCGCCGATCCGCCTCGCGATCGGCCCCTCGTTCAGCTCCTCCTCCTCGAAGGCGAGGGTGAAAGTGTGGATGGGGGTCTGGGCCGCGCGCTGGGCGAGGTTCGCGACCGCCGACGAGTCGACGCCGCCGGAGAGCAGGACCGCGAGCGGCACATCGCTTTCGAGGTGAAGCCTCAAGCCCTCCTCGAGGACCGCGGCCAGATCGCCCTCGTCGGCGACCGGATCGGGCGCCCGGTCCGAGATGCGCCAGAAGTCCCGGCTCTCGACCTCCCTGCCCTCACCGTCGAACTCGATGAGGCGGCCCGGCCAGAGGAGTTCGACGCCCTTGACCGCCGTGCCGGGGCCGACGACGAAACCGTTCCACACGCTGCTGGCCGCGGCCTCTGGGTCGAGGCGGGGCGTGCCCAGGAGCCCGGACGCGAGCAGCGCGCGAAGCTCCGAAGCGAAGGCCACCGACCAGCCCGCATCGCGATCGGAAGACCGCGCCAGGTAGAGCGGCTTGATCCCGAGCGGATCCCTGGCCATGAGGAGCCGGCGCTCCCTGGGGTTCCAGCAGGCGAAGGCGAACATGCCGCGCAGCCAGCCCAAAGCTTCCGGTCCATGCAGGCCAAGCGCGCGCAGCATCACGGCCGTGTCGCCGGTGGACTGCATCGCCTGCCCCTCGGCGATCAGGCGTCGCCGGAGGTCGCGGAAATTGTAAATCTCGCCGTTGAAGACGATCACGTGACCCGTCACCGGGTCGACCATCGGCTGGGCGCCGGCGGGGGTCAGATCGAGGATCGACAGACGCCGATGGGCGAGCATCGCGCCCCAGCCGCGCGAATCGGGCGCGGAGACCCATGTCCCGCTGCCATCCGGGCCGCGATGAGTCATCGCGCCGTTCATCCGCTCGAGCGCGGCGCGGTTTTTCTCGTCCAGCCGCCCGATGATCCCGGCTATGCCGCACATCGGCTAGGCCCCCTGAACAAGGGCGCCCAGGGGCCGCTCGATCGCCTCGCGCCGCTCGAGCGCGTTCGACGCGATGCGCTCGAGGCGTCGTGCGCGGGCGCGCATTTTCCCGGTCGGGGCCAAGCCGAGAGTGTCGAGCACGGTCAGAATCCGGTGCAGCCAGTCGTGTCTTTGCGCGGCGTGGCGGACATTGGCGGCGCTCACCGCCCGCAACCGCTCGGGCTCGCGGTTCAGATCCGCGAGAATGTGCCCGATATCGGGCGAATCGAAGGGCACGGGGATCAGCGCGTCGGGCCAATCGAACTGGCGTGCGAATTCCTCCGTGCGCGGCGCCTCGCCGATCATCACCGCGCCCGCCGCGGCCCCCTCGTAGAACCGGGCGGAAATCTCGTCGCGGCCGGCGGTGAACTCGGGCCTGTCCACGTAAGCGCGATTGGCGATGAAAAAGCGGCTGTGCTTGAGCAGGGTCGCGAGCTTGCGGCGATGTTCGGCCGGATTGTCGACGTGGAAGGTGCGGTCCTTCCTGTCGGCGCCGCTCGCGGCCACGGTGTCGTAATAGTAGAAGCTCCGCCG
>DATNBG010000477.1:0-4944 GCA_035572075.1 Roseiarcus sp.
CGGTGACGATCCCGGCGCGGGCGAATTCAAGCTGGGTGACGAGCTGGCCAACGCGGCCTTTGCGCAAGACGCGGACGGCGGGACACAGCGGCGCGAGATGGTCGGCGGACACGGCGCCGTTGTCCTCGGGCCGGATCGCGCGGCCTTCGATCGCGCCGTAGCCGCGCGCCTCGATCCAGCGCTCGCGGACGGGTTTGAGTCCCTGGGCCAGATCGATCGCCGGGTTCACTTCCGTATAGGGTCCGGACGGATCGTAGACCCGGACCGGCGGCTCGCCGGGGTCGGAGAGCGCGATCTCGCGGAACGGAACGTGGATGCCGGCTTGGCCTTGAGGCGCGGCATAGACTTTGCGCGAGCCGGCGATCGGCCCCGTGGTGACGCTTCGCGGCGCGGCGAATTTGGGAATTTCGTTCATGGGCCTCTCTCCTCGCGTATCGGTCCGACGGCGGGAAGGGCCATGCCAAATGGAGAGCCAAGGCCGCTACGTCCCTTCGCCGGCATGATCCGGATCAGGTTCAAAGGGTTCGGCCCTTGGCCGTCTCAGCCCCGTTTAAGGGCGCCCCTCGAGCGACATCAAATCTCGTCCCGCCGGACTGGGATGTCAAGCGAACGCCGGCCGCGGCCAAGGGACCTGTCCCGCGCGGCCGGCCGCGGCGTAGCGGCGAGGCGCCCTACCCCTCCAGGCCGGTCGCGGCGGGCCTTGCACGCTTGCGGGCGGCGAAGCGCGCCGCGAGCTGCGCGAGGCCGGGAACCCGTCCTGTCGCGGCTGCGGCCCTCAGGCGCCACTGTCGGAGAACCGCGGCCGCGGCTTGCTTGTAGGGGGCGACGATCTGGTCGGCGTAGTGATGGAACGCCATCACCTGGTCGTAGGCCCGGACGAACCATGGCATCGTCATCAGCCGGTGCTTCGTCAGATCGAAGATCGCCGGGATGAGGCTGATCGCCAGAAGCTTCAAGACGATCCAGGCGATCGCGCCGCTGATCACATAGCCCATCGCGATGGCGACCGTGGCCACCGTCAGCAGAGGCTCGACAATCAGGAGCGGCACCAGGAAAATCAGAAGGACCAGCGGCGCGGGCAGACTGTCGACGAGCGCGGCGAAGGCGCGCTTGAAACGCGCCCAGGGGATGGCCCGGACGATGAGGCGCTCGATCGCGACGAATCCGTCCCATGCCCAGGCGACGGCCAAAAACGCCATCGCCAGCGCGAGGAGACCCGTCCGCCTCGCTCCAAAACGCTTCATTCAGCAACAGTCCCGAGAATCCCCGCGACGCCTGGCCTTCACGGACGCGTGAGTGTGGCGGCCAAACCGGGCGAGCACAAGGCATATTGCGCCGCAATATGGCCATTAATCGGCTGTTAACGCTGCCGCCCGGTTGAGCGGCGTTCTTCATCCGCCGGCAATGGACCGGTAAGCTTATCGGAACCTTGCGTTAACTCTTGGGGCGGCTAGCTCGCGGGCGGGCGAGGGGTCGCCGGGAGCGTGAGCCATGTTCGCGAACATGAGGCGGAGTTCGGCATTGGCCGCGGCGCTCGCGCTTGGCCTGGCGTTGAGCGCGTGCGCGCACAAAAACGACAATCTCGCCGCCGGGGCGGGCGCGGCCATCCCGGGCACCGTCCAGGAATTCAATCAGACGGTCGGCGACCGGGTCTTCTTCGACACCGATCAGACCGATCTCTCGCCGACGGCCCAGGCGACGCTCGACAAGCAGGCGGCGTGGCTCAATCAGTACAACAAATACAGTTTCACCATCGAGGGGCACGCCGACGAGCGGGGCACGCGCGAATACAATTTCGCGCTTGGCGAGCGGCGCGCCCAGGCGGTCCACGACTATCTCGTCGCCAAGGGCGTCGCCGCCTCGCGCATGAGGACGATCTCCTATGGCAAGGAGCGGCCGGTCGCGACCTGCGACGACATCTCCTGCTGGTCGCAGAACCGCCGCGCCGTCACCGTCCTCAACGGCGCGTCCGGCAGCAGCTGAGCGGCCCGCGCGCGAGCGGGCGGCGCGACTTGAAATCGACCGATGCGGGGGGTAAGGGCCGGTCAAGACTTCGTTGAGGAACACGCCAGTGACGTCACCGTTTCGCCTGCTCGTCGCGGCGTTCGTCGCGTGCCTTGCGCTTGCGGCGCCGGCGGACGCGCAGTTCGATTTCTTCCACCGCCAGTCTCAACCGCCCGCCAACGTTCCAGGCGGCGCGGCCGACGATCCCAACGACCCAGCCGGGCTCGTGGTGCGCATCAACCGGCTTGAGGAAGAGCTTCGCCAGGCCAACGGCCGGATCGAGGAACTGGAGAACGCCCAGCATCGGCTCGAGGCGCAGCTGCAAAAGTTCCGGCAGGACGTTGAATTCCGGTTCGGCGATCGCCCGGAGGGCGCGCCGCCCGAGCCGGACATCGCGGAACCGCCCCTGGCGCCGGCAGAGCCGGGCGTCCCCGCGAGGCCACGGAGGTCGGACGCGTTCGACCCCAATTCCGATCCGGACGCGCCCGGCGCGCCGCGGCCCTTGGGGACGACGCCGCCGAGCGCGCCGCTCGTGCGCGAGGCACCGCTGCCGCGCGAGGCGCCCGCGGGTCCGCCGCTCCAGCTCGGCAAAGGGCCGCCGCCAGCCCCGGCCGCGAGCGGACCGACGATCGTCGGCTCGGGAGTGGCGATGCTCGATCAGCCGCGCGAGCAGTTCAACGCCGCGCTCGCCGCCTTCCAGGCCGGGCAATATCCGGAGGCCGAGGCCGGGTTCAAGGCGTTCCTCGCCGCCAATCCCGCGCATCGCTTAACCCCGGACGCGATCTTCTACATCGGCGAGACCTATCTTCAGCGCTCGCGCCCGCGCGAGGCGGCCGAACAATATCTCAAGGTCACGACCAACTATTCGAAGTCGTCGAAGGCGCCGGAGAGCATGGTGCGGCTCGGGCAGACGCTGGCCGAGCTCGGCAATTCCGAGCAAGCCTGCGCGACCCTCGGCGAATTCGGCAAGCGCTACCCGTCCGCCGCGGCCTCGGTGAAGAAGCTCGCCGAGCATGAGAGCGCCAGGGATCATTGTTGAGCGCCCGGCGCTCTCCCGTCTCGCCGGCCGACATCGACGCGCTGTTCGCTCCGTTCGCTCGCGCGAAGGCGCTTCTGATCGCGGTTTCCGGCGGCCCCGATTCGACCGCGCTCCTCCTGATGGCGGCCGAATGGGCGAAGCGGCGCGGGCGGACCCGGATCGAGGCGGCGACCGTCGATCACGGGCTCAGGCCCGAGAGCGCGGACGAAGCGAAGGCGGTCGCCCAGCTTTGCGCGCGGCTCAAGGTCGGGCATCGCGTTCTTCAATGGAAGGGCGCGAAGCCCGCGACGCGCCTGCAGGAGCGCGCGCGCGCGGCGCGCTACCGGCTGCTGGTCGATCACGCGAAGGCGATCGGCGCCGATGCGCTGCTCACCGCGCATCACGCCGACGACCAGGCGGAGACCGTGCTGTTCCGCCTGTTGCGCGGCTCTGGCGTCGCTGGCCTGCGCGGCATGGATGTCATGACCGCGCGCGACGGCGTGACGATCGCGCGGCCGCTCATGGCCTTGAGGAAGCGCGACCTCATCGCCTTCGCCGAGGCGCGCGGCGCGCCGTTCATCGACGACCCGTCCAACGCCGACCCACGCTTCGCGCGCACCCGGCTGCGCGCGCTTCTCGCCCGCCTCGGCGAGGAAGGGCTCGACGCCGAGGCGCTCGATAAGCTCGCGCGCCGCGCGGGCGAGACCGAGGAGGCGCTCGCCTATCTCACCGCCCAAGTCGAGGCGCGGCTCGGCGCCGAAGGCGCGATCGACGCGCGCGCGCTGTTCGCCGCGCCGGTCGCGATTGCGCGCCGGATCCTGGCGCGGCGGATCGCGGAAGCGGGCGGGCGCGACTTGAGCCGCATCGGGCTCGAGAAGATCGAGGCGCTGGCGGCGAGCCTGGGCGAAGCGATGAAGGAACGGCGCGCCTACGCCGCCAATGTCGGCGGGGCGCTCATCCGGCTCAGCGCCAAAGGCCGGCTTGGCTTCGCGCCCGAGCCGCCGAGGACGGGCGTCAGGCGATAGGAGCGGCCACGATCCGGCATGCCATTTCCGAGTCCGTTTTGAGCGATTTCAAGCGCTTGCGGCGCCATTTGCGATTCTCCGTAACTACCGAGCTGGACGTGATTCGTAAGGCGGCGTCGCTGATGGCGCCGGGCCGTTTCGCTTCGCGCGGCGACGAGGCTGCAAAACGGCGAAACGAAACCCTCATTTCGCCTCGCGAAACGAAGCGTTTCGCAGGCCCGCCGTAAGCCATTGGAATCGTTATAGGCGCCGAATCAGGCATTTCGCGGGATTGTTTGTTTTCAAAGGCTTGGTTCCGTTTTCGTTTCGCCGGATTCTCGGGCTGTCTGTTTTCAATGACTTGGCTCCCCTTTTCGTTTCGCCGGTAACTCCCAGGCCGCGGTCAGCCTCCGAGGCGCGCCCCCTCCACCAAGCCATAGCCCGCCCGGAAGGACAGACGGTGGAGGAGGCGCGCCGCCAGAGCGGCTTGCGGTTTGTGAGCCAAGCTTGTTACCATTTCTGGAAAACCATACCGCGCATTCGCCGGCCGGTCAAGAAATTGTCGATTTTTCCGTCATGCGCCTGGCGGGCAGGCGCATCCTGATCCGTGCCGGGCTCGAGAAGATCGAGGCGCTGGTGGTGAGCCTCGGCGAGGCGCGGAAGGAACAGCGCACCTACGCTGCCAACATCGGCGGCGCGAGCCGAACCGCGCCTGGAAAATGCCAGTCACCCTGAGCCTCGCGGTATTCGCGCTTCCCAAAACGGAGCTCGCAAAATATGGTTCTTGCCAATCAGACCTTCGCGCCTGATTGCAAGTGACGCGAATGGTGGGGAGCGCTTAAGAGCCTGACTCAAAAGTCTACGCCCGCGCGAGCCGCCTGACGGCGAGCTGGATGCAGGCGAGCGTGATGAAGGCCG
>DATNBG010000478.1:0-3510 GCA_035572075.1 Roseiarcus sp.
ATTCCGCGCGCTGTTTCGCGAAAAACCGGCTTCCACTTTTTCGCTGCGCGCGGCGCCCCGCCCGCCGGTCACTGGATGACGAGGTCGGCCTGCAGCGCGCCCGCGGTCTTGATCGCCTGCAGGATGGCGATGATGCCCGGCGGCTTGACGCCGATCCGGTTCAGGCCGCCGACCAGCGCTCTCAAGCTCGATCCCCCGACAATGGCGATCGGGCCGCCGCTTTGCTCGGCCTCGATCCGGGTGTTGGGCGTGACCACCGTCCGGCCGTTCGAGAACGGGGCCGGTTGCGAGACGCGCGGCTGCTCGTTGACCCTGACTGTCAGCGTTCCGTACGTGACCGCGACCGTCGAAATCTGCACGTCCTGCCCGACCACGACGGTGCCGGTGCGCGCGTCGAGAACGACGCGCGCCGGCGTATCCGGGTCGACCTGCAATTCTCCGACCTCGGCCATGAATCGCGCGAACGAGACATTGCGCGGCCGGAGCAGCTCGACCCTGCGGTTGTCGACCGCATAGGCCGCATGGGCGCGGAATCGCTGGCGCGAAAAGGCATTGATCGCATCGGCGATCCTGACCGCCGTCGCGTAGTCGGGGTTCTTCAATTCCAGCACCGAGCGCTGCTCGTTGGCGAAGCCGGGAAGCCCATGCTCGACGATTGCGCCGTTGGGAATGCGGCCGGCGGTCGGCACGCCTTGGGACAGCGTCTCGCCCTGGCCTTGGGTTTCGAATCCGGTCACCGAGACCGCGCCCTGCGCGCTCGCGTAGATCGTCCCGTCCGCCGCCTGAAGCTGGGTGAGCAGCAGCGTTCCGCCCATCAGCGAGGGGGCGTCGCCGAGCGCGGAAACGGTCACGTCGAGCCGCGATCCCGCCTCCATTCCAGCCGGGAGATCGGTGGTGACGATCACTGCGGCGACGTTGCGGTTGCGCAGCGACGCTCCGTGGACGTCGAGCCCCAGGTGCTCGAGCATCGCCTGCACCGACTGCTCGGTGAACGGCGCGTTGCGCAGGGTGTCGCCTGACCCTTGCAACCCGACCACCAGGCCATAGCCGACCAGCTGACTGTCGTGGGCGCTGCGCAGGACCGAGATGTCCTTGATCCGGACCGCGTGGGCCGGGGCGGCGCTAAGACAAATGAGGAGCGCGAGAATGAGCCGCCGCATCATCCCCCGCCGACGCTGACCGTGCCGTCCGCCTGGACCGCGCCGGACACGGTGACGCCGCTGTCGCTGTTGCGGACCCTGACGATGTCCCCGATCGAGCCGTCCTGCATCGCCGCGCCGGTCGTCATGATCAGGAGACCGCCCTCGGAGAAGACGAGCCTCACCTCCTGGCCGTTGGAAACGAGCTTGCGGTTGGCGACGCCTGCGAAGGGAATCGCATGACCCGGAAGCAGGGTCAGCCGCGCGACCCTGCCGACGATGAGCGCGCGTGAACTGACGAACGGCCCGCGTCCGTCGCGCACGGCGTCGGGAACGTCGATGAGCATCTGATCGAGGATCAGGTCGCCTGGATAGATGACCGCCTTCGGGGTCGGTAGGCCCGCGTCTTGCGCGGCGGCCGGAAGCGCGCAGGCGGCTGCGAACGCCGCGATCGCGGCCTTGAGGACCAGTCGGGCTCGCATGAGGCGCATCTGTGTGACTCTTTTTAGGCTTGGCTCAGCTGCGCAGATTGGAGATCGTGCCCGACATCTGGTCGGCGGCCTGAATGACCTTGGAGTTCATCTCATAGGCGCGCTGAGCCGCAATGAGGTTGGTGATCTCGGTGACCGGGTCGACGTTGGACGCCTCGACGTAGCCCTGCTGGATGATCCCGAACGCCGTGTCGCCGGGAACGCCGGTGGTCGGCTGGCCGGACGCCGCCGTCTGCTGGAAATAGTTGCCGCCGAGCGCCTGGAGGCCCGCTTCGTTGATGAAGTTGGCGATCGTCAATTGCCCGAGCTGCTGCGGCGTCGCCTGGCCCGGCACCGTCGCGGTCACAAGACCGGTCTGGCTGACGGTGACCGCGGTCGCGGTCTGCGGAATCAGGATCGGGGGATTCACCGTATAGCCGTCTGTGGTGACGAGCTGTCCGTTCTCGTTGGTGTTGAAGGAGCCGTCGCGGGTGTAGACGGTGTCGCCGTTCGGCGTCGTCACCTCGAACCAGCCGCGCCCGTTGATCGCGAGGTCGAGCTGGTTGCCGGTGTTGGTCAGGGCGCCCTGAATGTTGATGGAGCGGATCGCGGCGGTGCGAACGCCGAGGCCGATCTGGGCGCCCTCGGGGACGGTCGCGTCGCGGCCGCGGTTCGAGACGCCCATCAGGCGCTCGGTCTGGTAGATGAGGTCGGTGAATTCCGCCCGCGACCGCTTGAAGCCGGTCGTGTTGATATTGGCGACGTTGTTCGCGATCACCTCCAGATTCTGCTCTTGCGCGCTCATGCCGGTCGCCGCGATCGCCAACGCTCTCATGTCAACATCCTCTGCTTTTCGCTTCAAGCACGCGCTTCACGATCGGGATCAGATCAGATCGCCATGCGCGCAATCTCCTGATAGGCCGAGACCGCCTTGTCGCGAATCGCAAGAACGGTCTGAAGCGACCGTTGCGCCGCCATCACCGACTCCACGACCTTCATCGGCGGGGCCGCGCCTTCGACGCCTTGAATGGCGACCGCCTCTCCGGTCTTCAGCGTGTCGATCGCCGAGCCGACCACTTGTGAGAGCGCCTGCTCGAAACTCGGCCCTTGCGCCGGCGCCCCGGCGGCCGGCGGGCTTCGGACGCCGCCGAGGGCCTGGGCGCCGATCGCGGAAACGCTGTCGATCATCATCTCATCCTCAAAGAGGAGCGCCCGCCGTTCAGGCGTCCTTCATCAGGCCGATCGTGGTGCTCAGCATCTCGGCCGACTGCTTGGCGACCTGAAGATTGGCCTCGTAGCTGCGGTTCGCCTCCCGCATGTCCGCCAGTTCCGTGAGCACGTCGACATTCGGCATCTTCACCATGCCGTTTTCATCCGCCGCCGGGTTGCCCGGATCGTGCTCGAACTTGAAGGGAGTCGAATCGACGCCGATCGACTTGACCCGCACCAGATCGGCGCCGAGCGTGCGATCCATCTCGCTTTCGAACGAGACGGTCTGGCGGGCGTAAGGATCGGCGCCGGGCGTGGAGCCGGTCGATTGGGCGTTGGCGATATTCTCCGAGACGACCCTGAGCCGCGTCGATTGCGCCTGAAGCCCGGATGCGGCGATGCGAAGCGCGGTTTCCAGCGAATCCTGCATGGGTCGTTCACTTGAGCGCGGAGAGGATGAGCTGATGGAAGGCCCGGCGGATGTCGGCGCCCATCGTGAAGTCCCGATTGACCTCGCCGAGATCGATCATCTGTTGTTCGAGATTGACCGTATTGCCGGACAATGTCTGTTCCGCCGGGTCAACCTCGATCTCGCGCAAGGCCCCCGCCTCCGATGGACGCGCCGACAGGTGGGCGGGGTTGGTCGTCGCCAGTTCGATCGGCGACGAATCGAGCACGGCGGAAAACGGCTG
>DATNBG010000479.1:0-2277 GCA_035572075.1 Roseiarcus sp.
CGTAAGACGTGACGAAGAAGTTCGGATTGCACTCCTTGCCGGCGAAACTCGATGTGCCGGCGTTGGGCGAGATGAGAAACGCGTTCGACTCGACGACCGGCTTGTGGATCGCCAAGAGGATGTTCGAGAACACGGGGCCGACGACGAAATTGACATGGTCGCGCTCGATGAGCCCCTTGACCTTGGTCACCGCGACGTCCGGCTTGAGCTCGTCGTCGACGACGATCACGTCCGCGTCGAGCCCGCCGAGCTTCCCCCCCAGCGTCTTGACCGCCAGGTTGAAGCCGTCGCGCACCTGTCCGCCGAGCACCGCGGCGGGGCCCGAGAGCGTCACAATGAGCCCGACTTTGACCTTGTCCGCGGCGGCCGCGCCGAGGGTTGAAGCGGCCAATGCGGTCAGGCCCACGAGCAGGATCGAACCTGATTTCATCTCTTTAGCTCCTCGAGCGGCTCACTCCCTTTCCGGCTTTCCGCCGGTTGCCTGATCCAGCATAGTGACGCATAATATGTGCAAGTCAACCTAATTTGCGCCGGGCAGGGCGTGGAGGTCGATTGCTGGAGACCGCGCGCGGGCGGGAGGAGGCGGTCCGGGCTTTCCGGCTCGAGGACCATCTCTTTTTCTATTTCAGCCAGATTCTGGCGCGGCGCACCCGCGCCATCAATGCGCGCCTGCGTCCTTATGGAGTCGACTACGCGCGCTGGCGCGTGCTTGCGGTCCTGCACGAGCATTCCGGCGCGACCATGGGCCGACTCGCCGATCTGACCTCGGCGGACCGCACCACGCTCACCCGCACCCTCGGATTGATGGAAGCTGAGGGCCTCGTCGCCCGGCTCGAGCGCAAGACCGACCGCCGAAGTCTTGCGATCTCGCTCACCGCCAAAGGCCGGCGGATGTTCGCGCGAGTTCTGCCGCTGGCGCTTGCGGAAACGGAGAGGGCGCTGACCGGGTTCTCTTCGGAAGAGATCGGGACCCTGAGAGATGGGTTGAGACGGATGGCGGACAATCTCAGAGCGCCTTGAAGCCGCTCTCAAGACCGGAGCCTCCAGTGGACTACGACCGCGCCTACGCCAACGGGCCCTTCATCCCCGGGGCCGAAACATTTCCGCCTCGCTGGACACGAGACGCGGCGGCTTTTCGCGCGAGCCTTGGAAAGCGGGCGAAGAGCGCGATCCCTTACGGGCCGAAGGAGCGCAACCGTTTCGATCTTTTTTTGCCTGAAGCGGCGCCCAAGGGCCTTCTGGTCTTCATCCATGGCGGCTACTGGCTGAAGTTCGATCGCGAATCGTGGTCGCATCTCGCGGCGGGCGCGGTGGCGCGCGGATGGGCATGCGCGATTCCCTCCTACACGCTTGCGCCCGAAGCCCGGATCAGCGCGATGACCGAGGAGATTGCGCGCGCGGTTGAAGCCGCGGCGAGGCTGGTCGCCGGTCCGGTGGTGGTTGCGGGCCATTCCGCGGGCGGTCACTTGAGCGCCCGGATGGGTTGCGCCGATGTGTCCCTTTCGATCCCCGTCAAGCGGGTCGCGCCGATTTCGCCGCTTGCCGATCTCGAGCCGATCTCGTTCACGGCGATGAACGCCGATCTCAGGCTCGATCCCGAGGAAATCGCGGGGGAGAGCCCCGCCCGGCTCGCGCGCCGTCCGGGCGTCGAGGCCCATGTCTGGGTCGGCGCCGACGAAAGGCCGGCGTTTCTCTGGCAAGCCCGCCTGTTGTCGGAAGCGTGGTCCTGCCCGTGGACGCCGGAAACGGGCAAGCATCACTTCAACGTCATCGAGGGTCTGACCGAACCGGCCTCCGCGCTCATGTCGGCCTGCTTGGATTAGGCATGAGGGCGTCATCGCAAGGAGGCCGACAGGGCGTCGACAGACGCCCGTCCTTCCGGACGGGCTATGGTCCGACGCGGCGATCCAGAGCAGCCGCGCGCTCTACGTTCTCTGGATCGCCACGCCCTCCCCCCGGGTCCCAAAGCCCGGGGGTCGGGCTCGCGATGACGGCTTTGGATCGCAATCGAGCCGCCCCTGAGAAAGCCCGCGCCTTCACTCCTCCGGCGCCACGTCGCGGTCGAGCCAGCCGGGGTCGATCTCGGGCAGCGGGATCGCGTCGATGAGGAGTTGGGTGTAGCGGTTCTTCGGGCCCGCGAAGACGTCCTCGCAGCGGCCCTCCTCGACGATGCGGCCGGACTTCATCACATAGACCCGGTCGCAAACGGCCCGGATCACCGAAAGATCATGGCTGATGAACGCCATGGCGAGACCGAGATCGCGGGTGAGCCGCTTG
>DATNBG010000480.1:0-2603 GCA_035572075.1 Roseiarcus sp.
CGCCCACCGGCTGCCGCACGACGGCTTTTCGACCGAGTTCCACACGCAGGGCGGGCCGTTCACCCTCGTACCGCTCCCGGCCTCGGCGGTTGCGCCGAACCGCTCGAGCCTCGTCTGGGTGATGGCGGAAGAGGACGCGCGTCGGCGGCAGGAGCTCGACGGCGAAGCGCTCGCGCGCGAAATCGAGCTTCAGGCGCATTCGCTGCTCGGCGCGATCCGCATCGAGGGCCGGCGCGGGTTCTTCCCCCTCGTCCGCCAGATCGTGCCCGGGATCGCAGGCCCGCGGCTCGCGCTGATCGGCGATGCGGCCCATGTCCTGCCGCCGATCGGCGCGCAGGGGCTCAACCTGGGCTTGCGCGACGTCGAGGCGATCATCGCCTGCGCGACCGACGCCCGCGCCGAGGGGCGCGACATTGGCGGAGTCGAGACTTTGCGCGCCTACGAGCGCGCGCGCCGCGCCGACGTCGCGCTCAGGACCAGCCTCGTCGACGGCCTCAACCGCTCCCTCCTCGCGCATTTCGCGCCGATCGATTTCGCGCGCGGCGCGGCGCTCGCGGCCCTCTCCGCCATCTCTCCCTTGCGGCGCCTCGCGATGCGGACGGGCATCGGGCCCCGCTCGGCGGGATCAATGCGGAGATCGTAAACGCCTCCGGGTTCGACGGCGTTTGCCAGAACGCGGACGCATGACAAAAGACAAGGCCGCCCGCCCGATTCTCCGATTCGCAAAGAAAAGCCGAGACATGTCCTCGATGACCGCCGATTCCACTCCCTCATCCGAAGCCGCCGCCGCCGACCGCGAGGAACGGCGGGTCGGCCTGCTCACCCTCTCTCTTCTGGCCCTCGGGGTCGGGATCATGACCGGAATCGGCGCCGTCGCGTTGCGCTCGCTGATCGGCCTCATCCACAACCTCATGTTCAACGGCGTGTTCAGGATCGCCTACAACGCCAACCTCCTCGAAGGGCCGAGCCGGTTCGGAAACTGGGTCATCCTGTCGCCGGTCCTCGGCGGCCTCGCCGTCGTCTATCTGGTGAACCGCTTCGCCCCGGAGGCGAAGGGCCACGGCGTCCCGGAGGTGATGGACGCGATCTATTACAAGCGCGGCGACATTCGCGGCGTGGTTGCGCTCATCAAGTCGCTCGTCTCCGCGCTCTCGATCGGTTCGGGCGCGTCGGTTGGCCGCGAAGGCCCGATCATCCAGATCGGGTCGGCGCTGGGATCGGCCTTTTCGCAGGCGATCGGGCTCTCGGTCGGGCAGAAGATCACCCTTCTTTCGGCGGGCGCGGGCGCCGGCATCGCCGCCACCTTCAACACCCCGCTCGGAGGCGTCCTGTTCGCGACCGAGATCCTTCTGCCCGAGGTCTCCAACCGCACCTTTCTTCCGGTGGTCATCGCGACCGGCGCCGCCACGTTGCTCGGGCGCATGCTGATCGGCCCCAATCCGGCCTTTACGGTCCCCGAGATCTTCTTTCCGCCCGCCCGTTCCTTCGGCCTCGAGGAGGCGGCCGCCTTCGTGGCGCTTGGCGCGCTCTCGGGCGTCGCCGCCTGGGCCTTCATCCGCCTTCTGGTGTTCATGGAGGACGGCTTTCCCAAGCTTCCGGGGGGCGCCTATGTGCAGAACATCGTCGGCATGGCGCTGATCGGCCTCATGATGGTCGGCCTCACCAACGCCTTCGGTCATTCGTATGTCGACGGCGTGGGCTACGGCGTCATCCAGACCATCCTCGACAAGGGCATGACGGCGACCGGCCTCCTTTTTCTCCTGTTCGCGCTCAAGATGCTGGCGACCACGATCAGCCTCGGCTGCGGGGCGTCGGGGGGCATCTTCTCGCCCTCGCTGTTTCTCGGCGCGACGCTCGGCGCGGCCTTCGCCTCTCTCGCTATGCTCGTGCTTCCCGGCGCGGGGCTCACCCTGCCGTCGGCGGCGATCGTCGGCATGGCGGCGATGGTCGGGGCGGGGACCGGCGGCGTCATGACCGCCATCGTCATGGTGTTCGAGATGACGCGCGACTACGCGATCATCGTCCCGGTGATCGTGGCGGTCGCCGTCGCGGCCGGAGTGAGGCGGGCGCTCATCGCCGAGACGATCTACACCATCAAGCTCCGCCATCGCGGCCATCGCATTCCGAAGGAGCGCTACGTCAATCTCTACCTTGTCCAGCAGGCGCGAGACCTGATGGAGCGGCGGTTCATCCTCGCGCAAGCGGGCCAGACGCTGCGTGAATGCGTCGGCTGGGAGGACGTGGACGACCTGCGCGCCATTGTCGTCCAACGCGAGGGCCGGATCGTGGGGCTGATCCCGCCCCGCTCGGGCATCTGGCGCGAGAGCGTCAACAACCCCGACCGGCCGGTCCGCGACTTCGTCGAGAAGCGCCTGGTCGTCTGCCGCGACGCCGATCTCCTGAGCCTCGCGCTCGCGCGCCTCAAGCGTCATCGCGCGGGCGCGGCGGTCGTCTTTCACGGGACCCGCCGTCCGCGCGCCGCCGATGTCGTGGGCGTGATCACCAAGCGGGCGATCGCCGACGCGGTGATCGGCGCCTACGAAGACTGACGCTGGCCCGGGAACCGATGCCGCGTTTCACCCTCAGAGGGGCGCCGCCCGCCC
>DATNBG010000481.1:0-2778 GCA_035572075.1 Roseiarcus sp.
CCGCCGAACAGGGCTATCTCCATTGCGGGCCGAGCGGCGCCGGCCATTTCGTCAAGATGGTCCACAACGGCATCGAATACGGAATCATGGCGGCTTACGCGGAGGGGCTGGATGTCCTGCGCGGGGCGAACGTCGGCGAGAAGGCGCACGCGATCGACGCCGAGACGACGCCCCTGCGCACCCCCGACGACTACAAATACGACATCGACCTGCCGGACGTCGCCGAGGTCTGGCGGCGCGGCAGCGTGATCGCCTCGTGGCTCCTCGACCTGACGGCGACCGCGCTGACCGAGGATTCCGCGCTCTCCAAATTCTCCGGGCGGGTGTCCGATTCAGGCGAAGGCCGCTGGACGATCAAGGCGGCGATCGACGAAGGCGTGCCGGTGCCGGTCTTGAGCACCGCCCTCTATGAGCGGTTTTTCTCGCGCGGCGACGCCGACTACCAGAACAAGCTGCTCTCGGCGATGCGCTTCCAGTTCGGCGGGCACCTGGAGAAGCCGCAGTCCAAGTAGGCCGGCGGCGCGGGCTCGGGCGGCGGCGCCCGGCGCCGTCTTAAAGCGGCGGGCTCGCGCGCCGATGCGACCGGCCGCCGAGACGGGCGCACCTTTCATGTCGCCGCGGCGTGAGGTATTGTGCCGCGCCTTGAGGTATTGTGCCGCGGTTGATCGCCGAGTCCGGGCGAGCGCTGAATGAGACAGGTCGGCCCCGCGGCGGAGGTGGCCCGTGGAATCCCACGTTGAAGAGCGTCGGCTGGCGGCGATTCTGGCCGCCGACGTGGTCGGGTACAGCCGGCTCATGGAGGTCGATGAGGCGGGAACGCTCGCGCGCCTGAAGACGATTCGACTCGAGATCGTCGATCCGGCCATCGCCAAATGCCGGGGCCGCCTGATCAAGACCACAGGCGACGGCATGCTGGTGGAATTCCAGAGCGTGACCGACGCCCTGAGCTGCGCCGTCGATTTTCAACAGCGCATGGCGCGGCGCAATCGCGACATGCCGGCGGCGCGCGCCCTGCTCTACCGCATCGGCCTCAATCTCGGCGATGTCATCGTCGAGGACGGCGACATCTTCGGCGATGGCGTCAACGTGGCGGCGCGGCTCGAGGCCATGGCGGAGCCCGGGGGAATCTGCATCTCCGCGGCGGTCCGCGACCAGGTCGGCGACCGGCTCAAGCTCGCGTACGCGGATCTTGGCGAGCAGCAGGTCAAAAACATCAGCCGGTCGATTCGCGCCTACAAGGTTCTGCTCGAAGCGCAGGGCTCGGACGCCGGGCACGCCGCCGGCCCGTCAGCCGCGCCGCATCCGGGCGCCAGAAAACCCTCGATCGCGGTGCTGCCGTTCGACAATATGAGCGGCGACCCGGAGCAGGAGTTTTTCGTCGACGGGCTCACCGAGGACATCATCACCGAACTCTCGCGCTTCCGCGAGCTCCTGGTGATCTCCCGCAACGCCGTGTTCGTCCACAAGGGCAAGCCGGTCAAGGCCAAGCAGGTCGCGCGCGAGTTCGGGGTGGACTATATTGCCGAGGGAAGCGTGCGCAAGGCTGGCGACCGGGTCAGAGTCACCGTTCAGCTGATCGACGGCGAGACCGAGACGCACATCTGGGCCGAGCGCTACGATCGCAAGCTCGAGGACATCTTCGCCATCCAGGACGAAATCACCTCCTCCATCGCTTCGACTTTGTTCGGTCGCGTCGAGGCCGCGCGCCACGACCGCGTCAAGCGGAAGACCACCGCGAACATGGCCGCTTACGAGCATCTGCTGACCGGCAAGATCCTTCATCATCGCTCGAATCGCGAGGCCAACGCCGAGGCTCTTCTCGCGCTCGCCCGGGCCATCGAGCTCGATCCCAACTACGCCCATGCCCACGCCTGGATGGCGTGCGTGAGCGGACAGGCGTGGGCGCACGGCTGGTTCGAGGACCAGAGCGCGCTCGAGCGGCGCATCATCGACGAATTGCAGATCGCGCTCGCGCTGGACGACAACGACCCCGATGTGCATCGGATTCTGGCCGCGCTCAATCTCAACTTCAACGAGCACGACAAGGCGGCCTATCATCAGGAACGCGCGCTCAGCCTCAATCCCAACAGCGACCTCATCGTCGTGCAGCAGGGCGAGCTGCTCACCTGGCTCGGACGGCCGGAGGAAGGGATCGAATGGATTCGCCGGGCGATGCGGCTCAATCCCTATCACCCGGAGCGCTTCTTTAGCCATCTCGGCCGCGCGCAATACACCGCCCGCGCCTACGCCGACGCGATCGCCTCATTCAGCAAGCTGACCGCGCCGGACCACACGCATCACGCCTTTCTGGCGGCGGCGGCGGCTGAGCTCGGCAACCGCACCGCAGCCGGCGCCCACGCCCGAGAGGTGCTGCAAAGGGAGCCGGCTTTTGCCGCTCAAGCCTTCGTCGGCACGCTGCATTATCGCAACCCCGCCGATGGGGAGCACGTACGCGAGGGCTTGCTGAAGGCTGGATTGCCGGACTAACCACGCTCGCGGCATCGGCTCAGTCCCGGGGAACGATTCCACCCGACCGGGAGTTTTGAACCCTGGTTGGGCGCTGGCTCGCGCGCCCATATCCGCTCGACTCTCGACCCACCCTCGCGAAAGGAGCGTTCGATGAATCCGCACGAACGTCCGGTTGTGACCGAGGCCAATGAGGAGGCCGTACGGGCGGGCTCGACGGGACATCATGTCCGCTATGTGCTCATCGCCAGTTGCGCCCTGGTCATTATCGCCTTCATCCTCATTGCGCTGCTCGTCAAGCCGTGAGCGTCG
>DATNBG010000482.1:0-2473 GCA_035572075.1 Roseiarcus sp.
CCGCCCCCTGCAATTGCGCGATCGCGCGCTCGACCGGCCCGCCGGGGACGAATTGCACGATCGCGAAGGACACCGCCATGATGCCCAGGATCGTCGGGATCATCAGGAGAAGGCGGCGGAGGATATAGGCGAGCATGCCGCGTCAGCCGGTCTCATGAGGGCGAAGCGGCAAGCGCCTATCCCAGTCCAATAGTTTTGGCCTTCGCTTCGTCCCACCACCAGGTTCCGGGCGCGCCGACGCCGAGCCTGGGCTGGCGTTCGGGGCGCGAGAAAACATCCCAATGGGCGATCCACGCCGTGTCGCGATACCACATCGGGACCCAATAGTGGCCAGCCCGCAGGACGCGGTCGAGCGCGCGACAGGCGATGTTGAGCTCATCGCGCGATTTGGCGGTCGCGATCGCTTCGACCAGCGCGTCCACGACCGGGTCGGAAACGCCGGCGAGGTTGCGCGAGGCGTTCTGCCTGGCGGACTGCGACGTATAGACATTGCGGAGGTCGACGCCGGGCGTGAACGTGCCCCCGGACGCCGCGGTCACCACGTCGAAATCGAAGGCGTCGGTGCGGCTCTTGTATTGGGCCGGATCGACGACGCGGAAGCTGGCCCGGATGCCGAGCTTGCCGAGGTTCTGGATGAACGGCAGCGTGTGCGGCTGGAGCGCGCTCGAGGAATCGAGGAATTCGATGGTCAGCGGCTTGCCGTCCTTGAGCTTCATCGTCGAGCCGTCGCGCTTGCACCCGGCCGAGAGCAGGAGGTCATAGGCCTGCTTCAGCAGCTTGCGGTCGGACCCGGAGCCGTCGCTTTCCGGCGGAACGTAGGGCTCCTCGAAGACGGCCGGCGCAAGCTTGGCGCGGAACGGCTCGAGCAGCTTGAGCTCGTCCGGCCCCGGCTTGCCCTTCGCCTCCATGTCGGTGTTGGGAAAGTAGGAGACGATCCGCTTGTAGGCCGAATACATGATGTTCTTGTTGGTCCACTCGAAGTCGAAGCACAGCCCGATCGCTTCGCGCACGCGCGGGTCCTTGAACTGATCGCGCCGAGTGTTGAGGTACCAGCCCTGGATGGAGGAGGGGGCGCCGTTGTGCAGGGTCTCCTTCTTCACCCGGCCGTCTTTCGCGGCGGGAAAGTCGTATGACGTCGCCCAGAAGCGCGAGGTGTACTCTTCGTGATAGTTCATCGCGCCCGCTTTGAACGCCTCGAACGCGACCTGCCGCTCGCGATAATACTCGAACCGCAGGCGGTCAAAATTGTTCTGCCCGAGATTCACCGGCAGTTTCGCGCCCCAATAGCCGGGATCGCGCGCATATTCGATATACCGGCCCTGCTCGAAGGTCTTGACCTTGTAGGGGCCCGAACCGAGCGGCGCCTCGAGGGTGGCCGCGGCGAAGTCGCGGCCCTTCCACCAGGCCGCTGAGAAGACAGGCATGCCGACGACGATGAGATGAGCGTCGCGGCTGCGGCCCTCGACGAACCGCACATGGACCACATCGTCGCCTTCCGCCTCGGCCTTCTCCACCTCCTTGAGCAGCATGGCGTAGATCGGATGGCCTTTGTCCTTGAGCACATTGAGCGAGAAGGCGACGTCGGCGGCCGTCACTCTCGACCCGTCGAAGAAGCGCGCCTCGGGACGCAGCCGGAAGCGATAGTCGAGCTTGTCGGCGGAGACGCGCACCGATCGCGCAAGCAGGCCGTAGACCGAGTCGGGTTCGTCGCCGTTCGCGGTCATCAGCGTGTCGAAGGTGGCTGACATGCCGGCCGCGCCGTTCCCCTTCCAACTGTAGATGTTGAGGGTGTCGAACGTGTTGAAGTTCTGATTGCCGCTGGTCCCGGTGATTTGCAGCGAGAGCAGGCCGCCGGCCGGCGCGTCCGGGTTGACATAGGCGAAATGCGGAAAGTCCGGCGGCAAGGCGAGATCGCCGAACGACGACAGCCCATGCGTCTCGACCGAATCGTCGGCGAGCGAGACAAACGGGCGGCAAAGGAGCGTCGCGACCGCCCCGCCAGCGCCCACCTTCAACGCCGCCCTGCGGGTCAACGTCATGGTCATCGAATCGTCCGCCTCCTGCGCGGCCCAGCGCGATTTACCGCAGCCGTGCGCTCTTCGCCAGCGACCGCGGCGAAAACGAGGCGCGGGCGCGGCCATGGGGTTTCCGGGCGGGTTAAACTTCGTTCATGGGAAGCGCGCGCCTCAAGCTCGTGCTCTTGCCTTCCGCCCGCCCGGCCGTCTTACATCGGGATATGGAGATTCGCGCCGCAATGCTCACGGCCGCTGAAGGGGCTCGCCAACCGGTCCTGCGCCCTCTGACAGCGGCGGACGCTCAGGAAGCGGCCAGGCTCATCCGGACCGCTTTCGCCGCCCAGACCCGCCCGACCAGCCCGCCGTCATCGGCGCTCAGCGAGTCGGGCGAAACGATCGCGGGCAAGATCGCGGAGGGGGGCGGGTTCGGAATCTTCGAGGCCGGCGCGCTGATCGCG
>DATNBG010000483.1:0-4442 GCA_035572075.1 Roseiarcus sp.
CACTTCAGGCGGCGTCTCGGCAGGAATTGATTTCGGATTCAGCATTGTCGCCGAGATTGCCGGATCCGAGGTCGCGCAAGCGCTCCAGCTCGGCCTCGAATATGACCCGTCGCCTCCGTTCGATAGCGGCCACCCCGACAAAGCGTCCGAAGCGGCGGTGGCCCTCATGGTTCAACGCAACGCGGCGGCCCACACGGGGATAGAGCAGGCGCTCAAGAACCTGACGATCCCCGGAAGGGCCTAGCTGGCGAGTTGACTCAGCCGGCGATCTTCGCCCAGCCACGGGCTCCATCAAGGCATAGCCGGAAGCGGCTCAGTAGCCGGCGCGCGGGGGCGGCGCTCCGAAAGCGGCGCCAACCACCTGGAACGGCGCCGCGGCCACTGTTCCCGCCGCATTGAACGGCACGGCCAAAGGAGCGCCGTATGTGTAGCTCGGCGGGTAGCCGAACAGCGCCGCCGTGCCGCCAAACACTCCGCCCACGAACGCGCTCACGACCGCGCCCGCGCCGGTAAACACTCCCTGCACGGCCAGGCCGGTTCCGCCCACGACATTGCCGACCGCCGCCACGGGCCCCCAGGCATAGCCCTGGCTCTGGACGACCACCGGCTCTTGCGCATGAACGACGATATGACGACCCTCGCGATAGTGGGCGTAGTGGCGATAGCGGGCGTGCGCGTAATGCGTGTGCGCGTAGTGTTGAT
Organism: Roseiarcus sp.; assembly: GCA_035572075.1. Lineage (GTDB taxonomy): Bacteria > Pseudomonadota > Alphaproteobacteria > Rhizobiales > Beijerinckiaceae > Roseiarcus. The sequence continues at coordinate 703 of DATNBG010000483.1, forward strand.
GCGCGTAGCGCTCTTGCGCCGATGCGGGAGCAGCGACGGCGAACGCCAGCGCCGTCACCCCGACCGTCGCCCCGGATAGAAAAAGATTGCTGAATGACATCAGACTGCCTCCTTTGGCTTGGCAAGCCGCTATCGCTCAAAAATCGAGTTTTCGGAGTTTCTACAGCTAGATAATCCGAGCGGGCGCCCAAGATCAAGCCATGCAACCTGCCTGGAGCGTTCGCTGTCCGATGAGGCCTTTCCCGACGTCCGTCATCATCCAAGTCTCGACCTCGGCTTGTGCCGTTAGGACGACCGGGATCGCGGTCGCTGCGCCGGGCGACCTACCTCCAGCGGCCATTTGCTGCGTGCCCTGTGACTCAGGTCACAGCACGAAATCCGCGCGGACTCTATGAACACGAAGCGGCTACAAACGACCAGCTTCGCTGCGACGCCGTCCCAAGGAAGGAAACCAACATGGCGATGATTCACGGGCAGGCGCCGGAACCCCAACCCGCCCGGGTTGTCCCACGGATCGTTGTCAAGTTGCGCGAGGGCGCCGCGCCCCCGGCCGCCGCCGCCGACGTGGCGGGCGCCCTGCGCCGGGCCGCGCCGGAGCTCCGCTTCCGCAGCTACCTGACCGACGCCGACCGGCTCCTCGCCTCGCGCAGCGCCGTATTCGACCGTTACCTCGTCGCCGAAGCCGCCGACCGCGACGCCGCCGAAGCGCTGGCCCGCAGGCTGCATGACCTGCCCGAGGTCGAGGAAGCCTACGTCGAGGGCGGGCCCACGCCGCCGCCCACGGTCGCTCCCGACGACGATCCGCGCAGCCGCAACCAAGGCTATCTCGCCGCGGCGCCCGCCGGAATCGACGCTCGCTGGGCCTGGTCGGTCACCGACGGCCAGGGAGTCGGGTTCGTGGACGTCGAGCAGGGCTGGACGCTGAACCACGAGGACCTCGCAGGAGCGAACATCGTACTGCTCTCCGGGGTCAACCAGGCCTACCCCGGCCACGGGACCGCGGTGCTCGGTGAGGTGCTCGCCGTCGACAACACGCTCGGCGACATTGGCATCGCGCCGCGGGCCGGCGGGCGCGTCGTATCGCAGTACCGCATGTCTACGACCTACGACACCGCGGCGGCGATCCTGTCCGCTGCCGACTCGATGAGCGCCGGGGACGTCATGCTGCTCGAAGCGCAAACGACCGTCGCGGGCTCGACTTTCCTGCCCGTCGAGGTCGAGACGGCGACGTTCGACGCGATCCGACACGCGGTCGATCTTGGCATCGTCGTCATTGAAGCCGGCGGCAACGGGTCCAACGACCTCGACGCATGGCGCGATGCTGATGGCAAGGCCCGATTGAACCGCAACAGCCCGGACTTTCGCGACTCGGGCGCGCTCCTCGTTGGCGCGGCAAGCGCCGCCGCCCCGCACGCCCGGCTTGGCTTCTCCAACTCCGGCAGCCGGGTCGATTGCTACGCCTGGGGCGAGTCGATCGACACCACAGGCGACGGTTGGACCGGGACGGGGACCAACACGTATACGACCGGCTTCGGCGGCACCTCCGGCGCCTCGCCGATCATCGCCGGTGCCGTGCTGTTGCTGCAGTCATGGCGCAAGCAGGGGGGCCACGCCCCCTATGCGCCGGGCACTGTGCGCAGCCTCCTCTCCGATCCCACGACCGGGACGGCGAGCGCCAGCGCGGCCGACCGGATCGGCGTCATGCCCGACCTGCGCGCTCTGATCGAGCGGCTGATAGCCGCAGAGCGGTTCAGGGTCGTCAACGACCATTTCCTCTCGGCGGTGTTCGTCCTGTTCGGCCTGATCGACGACAGCCCCGGCGTGGTCTGGGTCCCGGGCAAGGGACCCGTGCCCGTCGACCCAGGCTGGGGCTCGCGCGTCCAGCCCGCCACCGGGCCGCTCCGCGACGCGCTCGCCGCACTCGCTGTCAGCGAGTTGGCCAAGCGGATGGAGAACGCAGGCTCGCGCGCTGGGCTTGCTAAGGCCGCAGCCGCCGCAATCCGGGCCGCGGCCGACCAGATCGCCCAGCGGGACTGAGTCCTCGGTCTCATCCCTCCATCAGCGCGGCGACATGCGCGGCGACCGAGCGCGCCAGCCCCTCGAGGTCGTAGCCGCCCTCGAGCAGCGACACGACGCGCTCATGAGCTTTCTTTCGCGCGAGCTCCATGAGCTTGCGCGTCGCCCAGGCGTAGTCCGCCTCGACAAGGTTGATGTCGCCGAGCGGATCGCGGCGGTGGGCGTCGAAGCCGGCCGAAACGATGATGAGATCGGGCGAGAACGCTTCGATCCGCGGCAGGATCGCGGTCTCCATCGCCTCGCGAAAAACCTCGCCCCCGTCGCCCGCCCGCAAGGGCGCGTTGACGATCTGCTCGTGCTCGCCGCGCTCGCCGAGCGCGCCGGTGCCGGGGTAATGCGGCATCTGGTGGGTCGAGGCGTACATGACGGCCGGATCGTCCCAGAAGATGGCTTGCGTGCCGTTGCCGTGATGGACGTCGAAATCGACGATCGCGACCCGCTCGGCGCCGTGCGCGGCCTCCGCGTGGCGCGCGGCGATGGCCGCGTTGTTGAAGAAGCAGAACCCCATCGGGGTCGCGATCTCGGCGTGATGGCCGGGGGGGCGCGCGGCGACGAAGGCGTTGCGAGCCTTGCCGCTCATCACTTCGTCGACGGCGAAGACGGCGCCGCCGGCCGCGCGCAGGGCGGCTTCCGTGGTGCCCGGCGACATCGAGGTGTCCGCATCGAGCCGCTTGTGTCCGTGGGCCGGCTCGGCGGCCTGGATCGCCTCGATATAGGCCCGCGGATGAACCCGCGCGATGGCGGCGAGGTCGGCGCGGGGCGCCGTGTCGCGCGCCAGCATCTGAAACGTCTCGGCTTCGAGCGCGCGTTCGATCGCCCGCAAGCGGTCGGGCCGCTCGGGATGGCCCTCGCCCATGTCGTGCGCGAGGCAGGCGGGGTGGGAGATGAGGAGCGTGGTCACGTTTGTTTCCTGACTGGCGCTTTGCGCGCGCCCCCGCTTGATCGGCCGCACTCTCGCGCCGCGGGCGGCGAAAGTCCATTTCGCCTCGAGATGGCGGACTGGCGCATCAGCGCGGCCTGGCTTAAGCTTGAGCGAAGCGCCCTTGCCCAAGCCCGGGCCCGCGCGGGCCGCCGTGGGCGAAATTGCGGCCTGCCGCAACGAAACGCCTTAGGCCAAAGCGCATGACCGCGAAGGACCAGCAAGCCCAGCCATTCTGGCGGACCAAGACGCTCGACGAGATGAGCCTCGCCGAATGGGAGAGCCTGTGCGATCGCTGCGGCCGCTGCTGCCTCGTCAAGCTCGAGGACGAGGATGGCGAGATTCATTTCACCGACATCGGCTGCCGGCTGCTCGACGGCAAGACCTGCCGCTGCCTCGATTACAAGCGCCGCCACGCCCGGGTTCCCGACTGCGTGCGACTGACGCCGGCCGCGGTTCGCGAACTCCCCTGGCTCCCGGTGACGTGCGCCTACCGGCTCGTCGCCGAGGGCAAAGACCTGTTCGACTGGCACCCGCTCGTCTCGGGCTCGCCATTGAGCGTGCGGGAGGCGGGCGTCTCGGTCAGCGGGCGGGTGAAGGCGAGCGAGACCGACCTTAGCCCCGAACATTGGCCGGACCGGATCGTCAAGTGGCCGAACCGCAAGCCGCGCGCCAAGCGCTGAAGCTGTGGCGTTAACCAGCCATGAACCAATGAGCGCCCTGGCCATAAATCATTCAGCCAGCG
>DATNBG010000484.1:0-8603 GCA_035572075.1 Roseiarcus sp.
TTGCGCGGCGCGGACATCGACACGACGATGCTGGTGATGATCGGCGCCTGGATCGCCATGCAGAACCTCGAGCAGTTCATCTGGTCGGGGGTCGCCAAGTCGGTCAGGACTCCCTTTCCGTCCGCTCCCCTTGTGCTCGGAGGGCTTTCGGTCGCCTGGAGCCGGCTGTTCGTGTTTGCGGTCGCGATCGTCCTGATTGGCGGGACCTACGCGCTCGTCGATCGCACGCGGCTTGGCCGCGCGATGCGCGCGACCTTTCAGGACAGCGACGCCGCGAAGCTGATGGGCGTCGACATCGACAGGGTCTACCTGTCGACTTTCGCGCTCGGCTCAGGCCTCGCCGCGGCGGCCGGCGCGCTGCTCGGTCCGGTCTTCGTCGTCTCGCCGGGCATGGGCGACCTCGCCGCGCTCAAGGCCTTCGCGGTCGTCATCCTCGGCGGAATGGGAAGCATCGCCGGGGCCACCATCGGCGGCTTCCTTCTCGCCTTCATCGAGGAGATGGGCGCGGGCTACGTGTCGTCGGGCTATCGCGACGCGATGGGCTTCCTGCTCATCATTGTGGTCCTCATCGTCCGCCCGACCGGCCTGTTCAGCCGCAGGGAGCGGATCGGGTGAGGCGCGCGGCGACCGCGGCGCTTCTCGCCTTTCTCATCTCGATCCCCCTTTGGGTCGGCAACCTGTACGTCCTGCATGTGCTGATCGTCACCGGCATCTTCACCATCGCGGCGATGAGCCTCAACCTGCTGCTCGGTTATACCGGCCAGCTCAGCCTCGGCCACGTCGCGTTCTTCGGCATCGGCGCCTATGTGTCGTCGCTGGTCTCGCTCGGCTTCTCGGTCCATCTCGCGCCCGACTGGCTGGTGACGCTCGCGCCGCAGCCCGTCTGGCTCGCGATGCTCTGGGCGATTGCGATCTCCGGCTTTTGCGGCTGGGCGATCGGCCGCATCTCCTTCAAGGTGCGCGGCGCCTATTTCGTGATTGTCACCATCAGCTTCGCCGAAGTGGTGAGGCTGGTCGCGCTGAACTGGGATGAATTGACCAACGGCCCGATGGCCCTCAACAACATTCCGCCGCTCACCGTGTCGATTCCGGGCGTGATCGACTTCTCCTTCATCGGCAAGGTCCCGAATTACTATCTCGTCCTCGCGGCGGCGATCGTCGCTTACGTGGTGATCGCGCGGCTCGTGCATTCAAAGGCCGGCCGGGCGATGATCGCGCTCAAGGAGAACGAGCCGCTCGCCATGTCGGTCGGGATCGAGGTCACCCGCTATCTCGTGCTTTCGGCGGTGGTGTCGGCGGCGATCGCGGGAATGGCGGGCGCGCTCTACGCGCAATATATCCAGATCGTCGACCCGAACATATTCCTGTTCATCTATACGGTGACGATGGTGATCATGGTCGTGGTGGGCGGCAAGGGGACGCTTGCCGGCCCGATCGTCGGCGGCTTGATTTTCGGCCTCCTACCGGAGGGCTTGCGCTCATTTGAGATCCCGCCGGAGCTTCAGTGGGTCGCTTACGGCGTCATGATGATCGTGATCGTCTCGATCATGCCGAGCGGCATCGTCCCTGCGCTCTCTCGCTGGTGGAACGATCGCGCCCGCGCGAACGCCAAGCCGGCTGAGGCGTCGGAGGCCGGCGCGAGACAGGCCGCCCAATGAACGAAAAAACGGGCGCGGCGCTTTCGGTCGATCGCTTGTCGATCCGCTTCGGCGGCGTGACCGCGGTCGAGGGCATGACCTTCGACGTCAGGGAAGGGGAGGTGCTGTCGCTCATTGGCCCGAACGGCGCGGGCAAAACCTCGGCCTTCAACGCCATCACCGGCTATCTGCCGGCCGCCGCGGGCGACATCGTCTACCGCGGCCGGCGCCTCAATGGCCTCAGGCCAAGCGCGATCGCCGCGCTCGGAGTCGTGCGCACATTCCAGAAGACCAGCGTTTTCTCCGGGCGCACCGTCATCGACAACGTTCTCATCGGCCTTCATCTGCAATCGCGGCAGCATCCGCTGGCGATCATCCTCGGCCTGCCGTCGGTTGCGCGCGAGGAAAGGCGCCTGGTCGACAGAGCGGGAGAGGTCCTGCGTTTCGTCGGGATCGAATCCCGCAAGGATGAGCTCGCCTCGTCTCTCGCCTATGGCGAGCTCAGGCTGCTCGAGGTCGCGGTCGCGCTCGCCGCGAGGCCGACCCTCCTTCTGCTGGACGAGCCGGTCGCCGGCATGAACTCGATCGAGACGGCGAGCTTCATGGAGACGCTTGGGCGCATCCGCGCGAGCGGGGTTACGGTTCTCCTCGTCGAGCACGACATGAAAATGGTGATGCGCATTTCGGACCGGGTCCTCTGCCTCAATCAGGGCCGCATCATCGCCGATGGCTCGCCCTCGGAAATCCAGCGCCATCCGGAGGTCATCCGCGCTTATCTGGGCGAAAGGCACGCTCGTGCTGAGGGTTGAGGGCCTGACCTGCCGCTACGGCAAGATCACCGCGGTCAGCGAGCTCACGCTCGAAGTCCATCGAGGCGAGCTTGTCTCGTTGATCGGCGCGAACGGCGCCGGCAAGACGACGACGCTGAAGGCGATCTCCGGGCTGGTCGCGCCGGCCGCCGGGCGGCTCATCTTCGAGGGCGAGGATATCACCGGCGCCCCGGCGCGCCGAATTCTCAAGCTCGGCATCGCTCACTGTCCGGAAGGGCGGCGCGTCTTCCCCCAGATGACGGTGATCGAGAATTTGCAGATGGGCTGCCATCTGCGCCGCGATTCGCGCGACGTCGCAACCGACATGGCCGGGTTCTTCGACCGCTTTCCGATCCTCTACGATCGCCGCGCGCAGATGGCCGGCACGTTGTCGGGCGGCGAGCAGCAGATGCTGGCGATCGCGCGAGCGCTCATGTCGCGCCCCAAGCTCGTTATGTTCGACGAGCCGTCGCTGGGTCTTGCGCCGAACATCGTCGATCGCGTCTTCGATGTGATCAAAGGCCTCCAGGCTCAGGGCTCGACCATCATGATGGTCGAGCAGAACGCGTTCGCCGCGCTGGAATTGTCGGACAGGTCCTACGTGATCGAGCAGGGGCGCCTGACCTTGACCGGGACCGGCAAGGCGCTGCTCGAAAACCCGCAGGTGAAGGCGGCCTATCTCGGCGCCTGAGGGTCAAGGCGCCGGTTGCGACCGAATGCAGCAGCCATTGGCGGCGGGTCGCGGGGACAATCATCCCGACGCCCTGAGCGCCCTCAGCGGTTGCGCGCCGCGATCATGGCGTCGCGCAGGACGTTGACCTCGTCGAGCGCTTCCTGCTGGCGCCACACCATCACGTCGCGGATCGACAGCATGCCGGCGAGCTTCGAGCCGTCCATCACCGGGAGGTGGCGGACGCGGTGCCTGTTCATGAGCTTCTCCGCCTCCACCATTGGCGTTTCCTTGGCGCAGGTCGCCACCTCGCGGGTCATGAGATCGCGGACGTGCATGTCGGCGAGCCGCGCGCCGTCCCTGGCGAAGGCGCGCACGACATCGCGCTCGGAGATGATTCCGACCAGGGTCCCATGGGCGTCGCAGACCGGGAAGGCGCCGATGTTGAGCGCGCTGAGCCGCGTGCAGATCGAGGCGATCGATTCCTCGGGAATGCAGGTCTGAAGCGTCTGCCGGTTGGATTTCAGGACATCCGCAACCCTCATGAGGTCCTCCGCTCGAAGGTTTGATTCGCCGCGCCGCCACCATATTTTGTCGCCGGAGTTGGTCCGAAAAAAGGCCCTCGGCGGGGCGTGGCGGCGTCCCCTTACTGACCGAACCGCTCCGCCTTGAACGGGGCGGGATCGACGAACGGGGCCTCGCCGCACATCATTTCGGCCAGAAGCCGCCCCGCAATCGGCCCGAGGGTGAGCCCCAGGTGATGGTGGCCGAAATTGAGCCAGAGGCCCGGCTTGCCCGGGAACGGCGCGATGACCGGGCGCATGTCGGGCAGGCAGGGGCGCCGGCCCATCCAGGGCGCGGAATCCTTCCTGGCGCCGATCGGGAACAGCTCGCGCGCGTAAGGTTCGAGCCGCTCGAGATGCTTGGGCGACGGCGGGTCGTCGCGCCGCGCGAATTCGGCCCCCGTCGTCAGCCTCAGGCCCTGCGCCATCGGGGTGACGAGATAGCCCCGCTCGAGATCGAGCACCGGACGGCTGAGCCCCGCGTTGCCCTTCGCGTCGTAGTGCATGTGATAGCCGCGCTTGACGAAGAAGGGCAAGGAAAGGCCGAAGCGCCGCGCGAGCTCGTCCGACCAGGGCCCGAGCGCGATCACGGCGTCGCGGGCGGTGACGGGCCCCGAATCGGTCTTGACTGTCCATCCCGCGCCCGAGGGCTCGAGGCTGAGCGCCTCGCCCCGTTCCATGCGCCCGCCGCGCTTCATGATGAGCGCCGCATAGCTCCGGACGAGCGCGCCCGGATCGGACGTCGACAGCGGCTCCCTATAGTGGACGCCGCCGATCGCCTTCTCGCCGACATGCGGCTCGAGCGCGGTCAGCGCCGCCCGGTCGAGGAACGCCGGCCTGATGCCGAAGGGCTTGAGTTCCTCGGCCTCGCCATGCGCGAGATCGCGCCCGCGCTCGCTGCGATAGGCCTTGATCCAGCCGCCTGGGCGCAGGAGCCCCGAGGCGCCGGCGTCCCGGGCGAGCTTCAGATGCTCGCCCGCCGCCGCGGCCATGAGCGGCGCCATGAGCTTGCCGGTCGCGAGCTTTCTTGGCTGCGTCGAGGCAAGGAAATAGCGCAGAAGTGCTGGCGCAATCGAGGGGAGCGCGCCATAGCGGACGTGCGCGCGAGGATCGCGGTTCATCGCCGCCCGGACGATGTCGCCCGCCGCGCGCGGGAAGAGATACGGAAGCACGCCCTCGGTCTGAACGATGCCGCTGTTTCCGAAGCTGGTCTCGCCCGCCGCGTGCGGCAGGCGGTCGATCAGCGCGACCGCCCGCCCGCGCGCTTGAAGAGCGAGCGCGGCCGAGACGCCGACAATTCCCGCGCCGAGCACAATGGCGTCAACGGTCTCGGGCATGGGGCGGCCGCGCTCCTTCATCCTTGGCGCGGCGCCCTTGTCGGAGAAAACGCCGCCTCGAATCTCGGCTTCCGTTCCTATAGACCCGGGCCGTCAGGAACAAACAGAAAGCGCCCCATGATCCCCCGCTACTCCCGCCCCGAGATGACCGCCATCTGGTCGCCCGAGACGCGCTTTCGCATCTGGTTCGAGATCGAGGCCTCAGCCGCCGAGGGCATGGCCGAGATCGGCGCCATTCCGGCATCTGCCGCGAAGGCGATCCGGGACAAGGGCTCGAAGGCCAGGTTCGACGTCGCGCGGATCGACGAGATCGAGAAAGTCACCAGGCACGACGTGATCGCCTTCCTCACCCACCTCGCCGAATTCATCGGGCCCGACGCCCGCTTCGTCCATCTGGGGCTGACCAGCTCCGACGTCATCGACACCTGCCTCGCCGTGCAGCTCGCCCGCGCTAGCGACATCCTCATCGCCGACGCCGACGCGCTGCTTAAGGCGCTCAAGCGCCGCGCCTTCGAGCACAAGATGACGCCGACGATCGGCCGCTCGCACGGAATCCACGCCGAGCCGACCACCTTCGGCCTCAAGCTCGCCTTCGCCTACGCCGAATTCTCACGGGCTCGCGCCCGCCTCGTCACCGCACGCGAGGAGATTGCGACTTGCGCGATTTCCGGCGCCGTCGGCACCTTCGCCAACATCGATCCGCGGGTCGAAGCCTATGTGGCGTCGAAACTGGGCTTGAAGCCCGAGCCGATCTCGACCCAGGTGATCCCGCGCGACCGCCATGCGGCCTTTTTTGCGGCGCTTGGAATCGTTGCTTCGTCGGTCGAGCGGCTGGCGACCGAGATCAGGCACCTCCAGCGCACGGAAGTCATGGAAGCGGAGGAGTTCTTCTCCGAGGGCCAGAAAGGCTCATCCGCCATGCCCCACAAGCGCAACCCGGTGCTTGCCGAAAACCTCACCGGGCTCGCCCGGATGGTGCGCTCGGCTGTGACGCCGGCGATGGAAGACGTGGCGCTCTGGCACGAGCGCGACATCTCGCATTCCTCGGTCGAGCGCATGATCGCGCCCGACGCGACGATCACGCTCGACTTTGCGCTCGCGCGCCTTGCCGGCGTCATCGACAAGCTCGTGGTCTATCCCGAGGCGATGCTGAGGAACCTCGATCGCCTCGGCGGCCTCATCCATTCGCAGCGCGTGCTGCTGGCGCTGACCGAGAAGGGCGTCGCGCGCGACGACGCCTACGCCATCGTCCAGCGCAACGCGATGCGCGCCTGGCGCGGCGAGGGCGAGTTCCTGACCTTGCTCAAGGCCGACAAGGATGTCGCCAAGACCTTGAGCGCTCGGGAGCTCGAGGCCCTGTTCGACCTTGGCTATCACCTGAAGCATGTGGACACGATCTTCGAGCGCGTGTTCGGGAGATGAGCGGCGAATTCGGTCACAGTTTGATGTCGAGCCCAAACTCGCGTTTGACGCGCTCAACGAACTCGTCGTCGCTTTGGGCCGCCTCCTCGATCACCTGCTCGTCAGTCCGGCTCGCCCGGCGCTTAAGGACGGGGAGGGCGTCCGGACCGGCGGGATAGCGAAGCTGCCAGCTGTCGCCGTCGACAATATCGCGGATCAGATCGCCGACGACCGACGGAGGGGTCGGATTGGCGAGCACGGCGGCGAAGATCGCCCTCAACCGTCTGGCGTGCGGGTAAGGACTGTTCTTCGGAAGCGGCCGCGCTTTGGTGAAAATCGGCGTCGCGATGACGCCCGGCTCGACGATCGCGACCCGGACGTTGAAAGCGCGCATTTCCTGGGCGAGGCACTCGCTGACCGCCTCGAGCGCCCATTTCGAGGCAGCGTAACTCGCCTGTGGCGCCGACGCGATCCGTCCCGCGACTGAAGAGACGTTAACGATGGTTCCCCGGCGTCGCTCGCGCATGCCCGGAACTACGGCCTGAATGCAGCGAACAGCGCCGAAAAAATTGGTCTCCATCACCTGGCGAAAGGAGTCGAGCGGCGTCTCCTCGATGGCGCCTCCGCCGCCGATGCCTGCGTTGTTGACCAGAACCTCGACGGGCCCGTGCTGAGCGACGACCTCCGAGAAGGCCGCGCGCACCGAGGCGTCGTCATCAACATCCAGCGTGGCGAGATGGATGGGAAGCTTTTCTTGCGCCGCGATTTTGCGGATCTCCGCGCCGCGCGCGAGATTGCGCATGGCGGCCACGACGGTATGGCGCGCGCGAGCGAGCGAAACAGCCGTCGCGAGCCCGATCCCGCTGTTCGATCCGGTGACCAACGCCAACGCCATGGCGACCTCCCCTCGTTCGGCCGCCGAGCGGCGGCGGGGCTCACTGACTGGCGCACAAGGTCTTCGCGGTCAAATGCGGAGGGATCGCCATGACGCAGTCAGTTTCGCTTGAGCGTCACCCCCGCGCCGGCGCGCTCGGGATGGGGCAGGCCGCTCTGCGCCCTGGCGAGCGCCTCGAGCGCGGCTTTGGTCTCGAATCGCCAGGGAGCGGCGCGCGCCTTGCCTTCGCCTTGCGCGACCGAGATCAGGAGCTGTTCGGACGCGGCGAGACGCTCTCCCTCAGGCGAGGTCATCTCGAGCCACAGGCGCATGCGCTTGTCGTCGTGCTCGAGCAGCTGGCACGACACGGAAAAGGCGTCGCCCTCCCTGGCCTCCTTGAAATAATGCAGCATCATCTGCAGCGTGTAGATGGATTGGCCGCTTTGCCTGCGTGCGGCGGCGTCGAGGCCGATGCGGTCCATGAGCGCATCGCCGGCGCGGCTGAACACGAGCGCGTAGGCCGCGTCGTTCATGTGGCCGTTATAATCGAGCCATTCCGCGACCACGGTCGCGCTCAACACCGGAAGCGTGGCGCCGTGGCGCATGGCGTTCTCCCGAAAACCCGACAAAAGCTGGCCTGCGGCCTCGGACGGATATTTTGGCGCCAGAGCGGGCCGTTCGACAAGGAAATCGTCGCGGGCGGCTTCGAGTTCCCGGATCGAGGCCCGCGGCCTCTCTTTTTCGCGGCCCCGACCGTCCGCTGGCCGGATTGACAGCTTCGCGGAATTGCCCTTAGCTCAACGCATTAATGCGCAAGCACGGGAAGCGAACGTCCAGCGGCTCGCGGGCCGCGGGCGGTTTCTTGCGGAGATCCGAACCGCCTCGCGCGTGCTGGCGAAGCCTGGGATAAGCGAGGGCCAGGCGAATGCGGCCGCGTCCGCGGGAGGAACGATGCAGGCGAGCGCGCGCGCGGAGGGCCCGGCGGACGAGCGAACGCAGGGAGCGGACGCGAGCGAGCTGTTGCGGGTCAGCGGCGTGTTCAAGCGCTTCGGCGGCACGGAGGCGCTGGCGGACGTCGGCATGACGCTTCGCGCCGGTGAAATTCTCGCGCTCCTGGGCGAGAACGGCGCCGGCAAGTCGACGCTGATCAAGATTTTGGCCGGCGTTTATTCGCTCGACGCCGGCGAGGTTCGCTTTCGCCGCGCCGACGTCACCCATGGCCTGCGCCGCCTGCCGATCGCCTTCATCCATCAGGATCTCGGTCTGATCGACTGGATGACGGTGGCGGAGAACATCGGCATGACGCTCGGCT
>DATNBG010000485.1:0-4746 GCA_035572075.1 Roseiarcus sp.
CTCCGCCTGCGGCAATTGGCGCACCGTCATGATCATGAGCCCGAGCGCGGTGTCGGCGACTTCCTCGTCGAGCACGCCCGGCGTGTTGGTGACGATGATTCCGAGCCTCCCCGCGGCTTTGGCGTCGATATTGTCGTAGCCAACGCCGAAGCTCGAAATGATCTCGAGGTTGGGGAATTTTCGCATGTACGCTTCGTCGAGCGGCGCGTGGGCGCCGGTCATTGCGATGGCGCGGAGCTTTGGAGCCCATTCTTGAAGCCAGAGATCGGGCTTGGGCTCGAGCCATAAGCGGTGAAGCGTGAGCCGGGCGCTGATCTCATCCTCGATCAGTTGCATGCCCTTGGCGGGCATCAGGACATCGGTCGACTTCATCGGCTCCCCGCCTTCCCACTTTCGTAAGCTCGCCGGACGTGGCACACGCCCTCATGTCCAGCCTCGACGGCGCTCATGAAGGCCGGCGGCGCCCGCGTGTGCGGCGCGTCATGCTCGACGATTTCCGCTCCTACGCCGCGCTCGATCTTTCGATTCGAGGCGGGCTCGTCGTCCTATGCGGCGAGAACGGCGCCGGCAAGACCAATCTCCTCGAGGCGCTGTCGCTGTTCGCTCCCGGACGCGGCCTGCGCCGGGCGGAGCTTTCGGAATGCGCGCGTGTCGGCGGCTCGGGCGGTTTCAAGCTCTCGATCGAGGTCGAGGAGGAGGGCGAGACCCATCAGCTCGGCTCCGGCTGGATACGGAGCGCGAACGGGGAAGCGGCGGGGCGCTCAAACCGCATCGACCGCATGCCCGTCGCCTCGTCGCGCGCGTTCTCCGACCATGTGCGCCTCGTCTGGCTGACGCCGGCGATGGATTCGCTTCTCTCCGGGCCGGCGGGCGAACGGCGCCGCTTTCTCGACCGCTTCGTTCTGGCGATCGACCCTGGCCACGGCGCGCGCGTCTCCCGGTTCGAACGGGCTTTGCGCGGGCGCAACCGGCTTTTGGAGGAGGGCGGGCGCAACGGGAGATGGCTCGACGCGGTCGAGCGCGAGGCGGCCGAACTCGGCGTCGCGGTTGCGGCGGCGCGGCTCGACTGCGTGAGACGGCTCGAGGCGCTGATCGCCGCGACCCATGACGAGTCCTCGCCCTTTCCCTGGGCGAAGCTCGCGCTTCAGGGCGAGATCGAGGCCATGACCGCGAGCGGCCCCGCGCTCAAGGCCGAGGAAAGCTACCGGGCGATCTTGCGCGACAATCGCCGCCGCGACGCCGCCGCCGGCCGTACGCTCGCCGGCCCGCATCTCTCCGATCTTGCGGTCTGGCACGGGCCCAAGCAGGCGCCGGCGGCCTTGTCCTCCACCGGCGAGCAGAAGGCGCTGATCGTCGGCCTCGCGCTCGCCCATGCGCGCCTGGTCGCCGAAATGTCAGGCATCGCGCCGCTCGCGCTCCTCGACGAGATCGCGGCCCATTTCGATCCGCGCCGCCGCGCCGCCCTCTACGACGCGCTTTTTCGCCTCGGCGGCCAGACGTTCCTCACCGGCGCCGACCCGGCCGTGTTCGCGGAGCTCGAAGGCCGGTCGGAGATGTTCGAGGTCTCGGCGGAGACGGGGGTGAGGCCCTGGCCTCCGGCCTGACGGCCTGAGACTTTGCGAGGCGACCGGCGGGCCTCCAAAGGGTTCGGCCGCATCGCAGACGCCGGAATGATCGAAATCATCCGCGTGAGCCGCCCAACGGCATTTTTCACAGAAGCTTGTGTTATAGCGCAAAAATGCTATGTTGTTGTATGAGCTGGAAGGTCGAATTTTTAGACGAGGATGTGAAAGACGCGCTTTACGCGATGCCTGCGGACATCATCGCCAGGTTTATCCGGATCACGGACATGATCGAAGGCTACGGCCTTGAAAGGATGCGGGAGCCCTATGTGAAGCATCTGCAAGGCCCTCTGTGGGAAATGCGGATGAAGGGCAAGGATGGCATCGCCCGCGCAGCCTATGTCACCGCCGCAGGGAAGCGCGTCGTTGTCGTGCACGTGTTTCCGAAGAAGACACAGAAAACGCCGCGCCGCGAGATTGAAGAGGCCCTGCGGAGGGCAAAGGAGGTAAAATGACCCGCAAATCCATTTCCGCCCGCGAAGTTGCGGATGAGTGGCTGAAAGACCCCACGCACAAGGCCGCCTACGATGCGCTTGAGGATGAGTTTGCCCTTGCCGGGGCGCTGATCGAGGCCCGCGCCGCCGCCGACATGACGCAGGAACAGGTTGCCGAAGCCATGGGGACCACGCAGACCGTCATTGCGCGGCTGGAGAGCGGACGCGCCATGCCGTCCACCCGCACCCTTGAGCGGTTCGCCAAGGCAACCGGAACCCGGCTCAGGATCCGCTTCGAGCCGGAAAAACATGCGCCGGCGCGGCGACAAACTGGTTGAATCGAATCGCCTCACGCGTGGCCGGCGTCGGAGGACAGCATCCCTTGGTCGACGCCGAGGATCGCCAGCGCGCGGTCGTATTTGCTCGCAAAATCAAGGTCGAAGATGAGACCGGGGTCGGCGGGGCAGGTCAGCCAGCCGTTGGCGAGGATCTCGCTTTCGAGCTGCCCCGAGGCCCAGCCGGCGTAGCCGAGCGCCAGCACCGCCCGCGACGGGCCCTCGCCGTGAGCGATCGCGCGCAGGATGTCGAGCGTGGCGGTCAGGCACACCTGCCCGCCGATCTTGACCGTGGAATCGTTGGCGCCGTAATCGTCGGAATGGAGAACGAAGCCGCGCCCCGTCTCCACCGGCCCGCCGCGCAGCACGCGCACCCCTCGCGCGCTGGGCGGCAGGCGGATCGCCTCGGTCTCCGGCACGATGTCGAGCTGCGCGAGCAATTGCCCGAAGTCGATCTCGTCCGCCCGGTGGTTGATGACGATGCCCATGGCGCCGTCGTCGCGATGGGCGCACATATAGACGACCGAGCGGGCGAACGGGCCTTCCCTGAGCGCAGGCATCGCGATCAGGAAGTGTCCTTCCAGACTGGTCGGCGGCGGGGGGTCAGCCCGTCTCATGATCGCCTCTTTGGCATCGCGCACGCCAAGCGCGATGCGCCGAAGCTAGTCGAAATTTGCGGCATGGTATAGGCATTCGAAGCATGATCGCAGGACGGTTGGCGGAGAGGCTTCGCGCCGCGGCGCGCGCGCCCATTGGCGCCGCGCTCGCCCTTGCCGTTCTCGGCGCGCCCGCGTTCGCCGATCCGTTCTCGACCGATTGGGCGGCAGGCCCCAAGTCTGAGGCGCGGCTCATCGCGGCGAGCCGCGATCTCGCCGGGTTCGAGATTGCGCTTTCGCCCGGCGCCATCACCTACTGGCGCGATCCCGGCGACGCCGGCCTGCCGCCGACGCTGGACTTTTCCGCGTCCGACAATGTGGCGAGCGTCATCCCCCTTTTTCCCGCGCCCAGCCGCATCGCCGAGGCCGACGGCGGGGAGGCGTTCGGCTACGAGGGCGGCGTCGTCTTTCCCCTGCGTGTCAAGCCGCGCGACCCGGCTAGCCCCGTGACGCTGAGACTCAACGCCGATTTCGCGGTGTGCGAGAAAGTGTGCCTGCCGGCAAAGGCGCATCTTACGCTCGAGCTTCCCTCGGCCTCGCCTTCTCCTTACGAGGGCGCGCTTCGCGCGGCGCTCGCGCGCGTCCCGCGCTCCGTTCCGCCCAAGGATTTCGGGACGTTCGAGGCGCTCGGCGCGGACGCTTGGCGCCTCTGCCCGGCCCGTGAGGCAGGCCCCCCGCGCGACCTGTTCGTCGAAGCGCCCGAGGGCTGGTGGATCAAGGTCAAACCCGCGCCCGCCGAAGAAGGCCGCGACTGCTTCGCGCTGACCGTCGGCGACAAACCGAAAGACGCCGCCCTTCCGGTCGCGCTGAGACTGACCCTGACCGGCGGCGCGGGGCCAGTCGAGACGACGGTCGAGGCCGCTTCGCGCGCCCTTCCGCCTTGACGGGCCGTATTCGCCGAGCAATCGGCCAAGGGACCGATTCGGAGCGCCCGTTGCCGACGCTGACATTCGCGGGGATCGTCTCGGCCTTCGGCGCCGGGACAAAAGCCAAGCTCGACAACCCCGCCGTTTCCGGCGCGCCCGAGGACCAGCTCCGCGCGCCGCTTGAAACTCTGTTCCATGGCCTGGCCGCGCTCGACAACCTCGCGCCGGGCGGCCTCGCGCTCGTCGGCGAATCGACGCTCTCGCATTTGCAGACGCGGCCGGATTACGCGGTCAGCGTCAACAACGCGCTTGGCGGCTTCATCGAGGTCAAGGCGCCGGGCAAAGGCTCCGACCCGCGCAAATTCTCCGATCCGCACGACAAGGCGCAATGGGCCAAGCTCAAGTCCCTGCCGAACCTCGTCTATACCGACGGAAACGGCTTCAGCCTGTGGCGCAACGGCGAACCCGCCGCGAAAATCATCTCGCTCGAAGGCGACATCGCAACCTCTGGCGCGAAGCTGAAGGCGCCGGAAGCGTTGCGCGCGCTGGTGAGGGACTTTCTCACCTGGGCGCCGCAACCGCCGGCCAGCGCCAGGGCGCTTGCGGAGACCAGCGCGCGTCTCTGCCGCCTGTTGCGCGAGGAGGTGCTGGAGGAGATGGCGGCTGGCCACGGCAGCCTTCAGCATCTGAAGGAGGACTGGCGCAAGCTGCTGTTTCCCGAGGCAAACGACCAGCAGTTTGCCGACGGTTACGCGCAGGCCGTGACGTTCGGCCTACTGATGGCTCGCTCGAGCGACATTCGCCTCGCGAGTGGGTTGGACCAGGTTGCGAGG
>DATNBG010000486.1:0-2436 GCA_035572075.1 Roseiarcus sp.
AGCGGCGTGAATTCCGCCGGCTTCAGCACCACCGTGGCGCCGGCCGCGAGCGCCGGGGCGATCTTCCAGGCGAGCATCAGCAGCGGGAAATTCCACGGGATGATCTGCCCGCACACGCCGACCGGCTTCGTGTCCGGGAACTCGCTGTCGATCAGCGACGCCCAGCCCGCATGATGATAGAAATGCCGGGCGGCCAGCGGAATGTCGATGTCGCGCGATTCGCGGATCGGCTTGCCGTTGTCGATCGTCTCAAGAACCGAAAGAAAGCGCTCCCGCTTCTGCACATGGCGCGCGAGCGCATAGAGATGCTTCGACCGCTCGAAGCCAGAGAGCGCCGCCCATTTGGGCAGCGCCTTCCGCGCCGCGGCGACCGCGGCGCCGATGTCCTCGGCGGAGCCCTGCGTGACGCGCGCGATGCGCTCGCCGCTTGCCGGATTGAAAACGTCGAACAATTCGCCGGGCTTCGTGAAAACGCCGTTGATGAAATGCCCGAAGCCGCTTTCGTGCTCCTCGAGCCAGGCTCTGACATGCTCGCTGCCTTCCGGAGCGGGCCCGTAGTCCATCGTGCGCAGGATGTCCTTGATGACGCCCATGGGACCCTCACGCCATTGGGTGGCGATAGGCGGCCGAATAGCGGCCGGTCGCATAATGGTCGAGCTGGCGCTCGATGTCGGTCAGGAGACCGCTTGCGCCGATGCGGAAAAGATCGGGCTGCATCCAGGGCAGCCCGAACTCCTCCTTCATCAGGATGAGCCAGGCGAGCGCATCCCTGGCCGTGCGCAGGCCGCCCGCAGGTTTGAATCCAATGTCGACCCCGGCGCGCTCGCGATAGTCGCGCAAGGCGCGGACCATCACCAGGCTGACCGGCAGGGTAGCGTTGACGTCCTCCTTGCCTGTGGACGTCTTGATGAAGTCGGCGCCCGCCTGCATCGCGACCATGCTGGCCGCGTAGACGTTGCGCGGCGTCTTCAAGTCTCCCGTGCCGAGGATCGCCTTCAGATGCGCTCGCCCGCAGGCCTCACGCATCGCCGCGACCTCGTCGTAGAGCGCGCTCCAGTCGCGGTTGAGCACATGCGCGCGGGTGATGACGATGTCGATCTCGCGCGCTCCTTCATCGACCGCGTAACGAATTTCGTCCAGCCGCTGCTTGAGCGGCGTGAGCCCGGCGGGAAAGCCGGTGGCGACTGAAGCGACCGGAATGCCCGAGCCCTCCAGCGCCTTGACCGCCGAAGCGACCATCGTCGGGTAGACGCAGACCGCGGCGACCGTGAGACCCAGGTCGGCGAGATCGAGGGCGGCGAGCAGCTCGCCGCTCAGCGGGTTGCGCGCCTTGGCGCAGAGCCGACGCACGCGCCCCGGCGTGTCGTCGCCGGCGAGCGTGGTGAGGTCGATGCAGGTCATCGCCTTCACCAGCCACGCCGCCTGATATTCCTTCTTGACCGTCCGGCGCGTGGTCAGGGTCGCGGCGCGACGCTCGACCGCGCTCGCGTTGACGCCGACGCTCTCGAACCAGTCGGGAGCAAGCGGCACGCCCGGATTGCGGGGCCGGTTATGTCCAGCCTGGCTCTGAGTGACGACCGCCTGGTCCATGGCGCCTCCTCATGCGCGCATTCGGCCGATCAGCATGTCACGATCGCGAGGCGAAGTCCAAAATCGCGTGGTCGCGCGCCCGCGGGCGACGGGGCCCTTTTGCCCGGCGCCGTGTCCCCAAGCCCGGATCAGACGTTGGTCGAAGCAGCCCTTTTTTGGGCTTTACAACCGGCGCTTAAGCGGCTTGATAGGCTTTCGTTTCAATTGGGGGGAAGCAGACGCCTTTGGCCGGCCGGCGAGCATGAGCATGGACGACGTCCTCGTCACGGAAGGCTTGAGCAAGAGCTTCGGCGATTTCCAGGCGGTCAGCGACGTTTCCCTCCGCGTCAAGCGCGGGACGATCCACGCGCTGATCGGGCCGAACGGCGCGGGCAAGACCACCTGCTTCAACATGCTGTCGAAATTTGTGACCCCGACCAATGGCCGGATTGCGTTCAACGGGCGCGACATCACCCGCCTCAAGCCGGCCGACGTCGCGCGGCTAGGGCTGGTCCGCTCCTTCCAGATTTCCGCGGTTTTCGCCAATCTGACCGCGCTCGAGAACATTCGCATCGCGCTGATGCGAAAGCGCGGCGACTCGTTCGACTTCTGGCGCTCCAAATCGGCGCTGCGGCCCCTCAACGAACGGGCGCGGGCGCTCCTCGACGACGTCGGGCTCGCGGGCTTCGCGAATGCGAAAGCGGGCGAGATTTCCTATGGCCGAAAGCGGGCGCTCGAGCTTGCCACCACCCTTGCGATCGAGCCCGAAATGATGCTGCTCGACGAGCCGATGGCGGGCATGGGCCATGAGGACATCGACCGCACCGCCGACCTCATCCGCCGCGTGTCCGCGAACCGCACCATCCT
>DATNBG010000487.1:0-3069 GCA_035572075.1 Roseiarcus sp.
TCCCCGATCGAACGCGCCCGTCATCGGCGCGTCGGGGCCTTCCGGTTGATCGAAGCCGCTCGGGAGCGACGACTTCGTTTCTCGCTGCGTGACGCGGCGTCGCGCGCAGGGACCGCGCGTCGCGCGGGCATGACGACGTCCCCGATTTTTCGCCGCCTGTCCCGGAGGCCCAGCGCGATTTCGTTGGCGAGCAGGCGCAACCCCGCCCCTGCACGGCTCTTCCAGCCCCGCGCACCATGTTACGCGCGCCAATGATGTCATGGGCTTACCTGCTCCTTTGCGCAACTTTCAACCGCCAAGGCGGTCGCGACTTGTAGGGCGGCGTCGCTGAAGCCGCCGGGCCATGCCCATAGCCCGTCGCGAGACGGGCGTCCTGATGGACCCGACCCTACGGGTCGCTCAGACGACCCAGCGTGGCAGCTACGCAACTTCGCAACTTCGCAACTCCGCTATTTTTTTACGTCGCCGCCTCATCGCGAGTTGGACTCTTTCATGAATTTCTTAGTAATAGAAATATTGTCTTAAGATTCCTGATATGTCAAGATTTTGTTTGCCGCGACGGGATTCTCCAGGCTGAAATAGCGTTCTTCGCCAATGGTCTACCGCTGTTTATGGACGTATTGGTTTCGCGGCTCGCGAGCCAACGCGACCCGCCTGAGGCGGACGCCAGCGAGCACGCGGCCGCCAAGGACGCGGCGACGCGGACTTGATCGGGCCTAAGTCCACAGACATGCTTTCAAGGCGCGCCCGGATTTTCGGCCTGTTCCCGCACAAATATTGGGCTTTCCTCTCATTGACAGGAAAGTTTCATTTTGCATACAATTTGAAAGTCAGCCTCTCTCCATGAGGCCGATCTGCAGAGGGTCCCGCCATGGCCAGCAACGCCGCCGCCGTCTCCGGGCTCGCGCCCGCCGCCGCGACCAACGATCTCCCCGATGTTTCGCCGCTGACGAAAGGTCAGGTGACTTACACCGCCATCGTCGCCCTGCTCGCCTGGACCTTCGCGGTCTACGACCTGATCACCTTCGGCAATCTCCTGCCCAAGATCCAGCAGGAGTTCGGCTGGTCGAACGCGACCGCCTCCTATGTCGCGACCCTGGTGGGTCTCGCCTCGCTCGTCGTGGCGCTGAGCGTCGGACCGGTGATCGACCGGCTCGGGCGCCGATTCGCGCTGGTGCTGACCACCGGCGGGGCGGCCTTGAGCTCGGGGCTCGCCGCCTTCGCGATCGGGCCGGTGTCGCTCATCGTCTTTCGCGCCCTGTCGGGTTTCGGCATGTCCGAGCAGGCGGTGAACGCCGCCTATCTCAACGAGGTGTTCGGCGCGCGCGCCAAGGGCTTCCTCTATGGGATCGTCCAGGCCGGCTGGCCGCTCGGCGTCATGCTGTCGTCGGCGCTCGCCGCGATGCTCTTGCCGCAGCTTGGCTGGCGCGGAGTCTTCGTCGTCGCGACCTTCCCGCTCATCGTCATGCTGATCCTTCGCTTCGGCCTCCGGGAATCGCCCTATTTCGTGAAGATCAAGCACTTGAGGCGGCTCAGGGCTGAAGGAGACGACGCCGCTTGCGACAGGCTCGCCAGGGAATGGAGCCTCGACATCGCGGGCGACCGGCCGAACACCTACGCCGAACTGTTCACGCCCGCGCTGCGGCGCCAGTCGATCGCGCTCGGCGCGATGTTCTTCTTCAAGATCATCGCCGATTCGCAACTGACGGTGCTCGCGACCTCGGTGCTCGGCCAGGCGAAGGGCATCGACCTGACCAGCGCGCTGTGGACGATTTTCTTCGGCAACGGCGTCGCGGTCATCGGCTATCTTCTGCTCGGCTGGCTCGGAGACCGGATCGGCCGGCGCGAGACGGTGATCATCGCCCAGACGCTCGCCGCGATCTGCACCTTCGCCCTGCTCTTCGTCACGACGAGCCTTGCGGCCGTGGTCATCGGCTATGCGCTGGTCCTGTTCTTCGCGCAGGGCGCGGCGGCGCCGTTCTTCGCCTATGTCGGGGAATCGTTCCCGACCCGGGTGCGCGGATCGGGCGCGGCCTTCATCAACATCACGGGTCCGATCGGCGGCATTTTCGGGCCCCTCGTCTATGGCGGGCTCCAGCAGGCCGGAGCGAGCCCGACGATCGCCGCCGCCTCCGGCGGAGTCGCCGCGCTCATCGCCGCGGCCTGCATGCTGGCCGCCCGGTCCATCCGTCCGGGCCAGGAACTGACGGCCATCTCGCACTGATACTCATGGCGCGGGCGACCGACTCTCTGCTGCAGGCGCCCCCTCCACCGGCTTTCACCCCCTCCACCGGCCTTCGGCCGGCCCCCCTCCCCCGCCGCTTCACGGCAGGGGAGGATAGGCGCGGCGCCTTCGAGCCGGTCGGGACCAAGGGTATGAGGCGGCAAGAGCGCGGCTGGCGAATCAGGGAAAGCCGGTTATTTCGCGAGACGGCGCGCGAAGCCGGCCTCCCTCCGCGACGGCAGGCGTTCCTGATGCCCGGCCAGATGCCGATTCATGAGCTCCCGCGCGGCCTCCGCGTCGCCCGCCGCCATGAGGTCGATCAGCGCCGCATGCTCCTCGACGGCGCAGGCGGGCGGCGCCCAGTCGTAGAGAAGGACCGCGAGCGAGGTCTTGGCCGCCAGCTGCTGAACGAAGGTCTCGAGCAGCCGGTTGTCGCCCAGCGAAGCCAGCAGCGAATGAAACTCGGTGATAAGCTGCACGAACCGGCCGCGGTCGCCCGACGCCTGCGCCTCGACCTGCCGCGCCACATGGGCGCGAAGCGCGCGGATGTCGTGGGCGGTGCAATGGCGGCAGACGTCGCTCACGATCTCGGCTTCGATCAGCCGGCGCGCCGCATAGGCCTCATGCACTTCGGCAAGCGAAGGATCGGCGACGAAGGCGCCGCGGTTTCGCTGCAGGGTGACGATGCCCGCGAAGGCAAGGCGCCTGAGCGCCTCCCGAACGAGCGTCCGCCCGACGCCGAGCTTTCCCGCGAGATGGGCCTCGCTCAGCTTCTGCCCCGGGCGGAAGCGCTCGTTGACGATCAGCGAGGCGATCGCGTTCGCCGCCCGGTCATCCGAGGCGAG
>DATNBG010000488.1:0-9674 GCA_035572075.1 Roseiarcus sp.
GAGAAAGAAGGAGGCCTTCAGATTGATGTCGTGCTGGACGTCCCAATCCGCCTCGCTGACGTCGAAGACACTGTTGCGGCGGATCAGCACCGCCGCGGTCTGGACCAAAACGTCAAGGCCGCCAAATTCGGCGACGACGCGATCGACCAGCGCCTTGTGTCCCGCGACCGGCCTCAGGTCATGGCCGATGGCGATGTGCGGACCGCCTTCCATCTCGGCCACGACCGCGTCGGCCGAGCCTTGAGCGACATCGATAGCCGCCACGCGAGCGCCAGCCGCAGCGAAGGCAAGCGCTATCTCTCTGCCGATGCCCCCCGCGGCGCCGGTCAGAAGAACCGCCTTTCCCTTCAGCCCCGCGCCGAGATCGAACGCCATTTCCTTAACCCTCGCGTCCGCTAGCGGCCCTCAGGCGGCGCGAGCGCCGTCTCTTCCTCAACGAAGCAGGCCTGGGCTTCGCGCATGAATTTCTTCCGGTCCTCGACCAGCATGGACCGAAACGGCTCGGTTGCAAAAGCCTTCTCCGCCGCCTCGACGCTGTCGAACCAGACCTCGCCGACGCCATCCCAAGCGGCCTCCTCGGGCGTCCAGCTTTGCACCTTGCCGAAGCGCAGTCCGCGAATTCCCGGCAATTGCCGCACGATATCGGCGTGCGGACCGGTCCAGTGCGCGAAGAATGCCTCGCGGCTCATGCCGTCCCGGCGCCTGAGGAGGCTCACGCGCTTGATCATCGCGGCGCGGCCTCCGGATCGGGCGGCTGCAAGACCTCGAGCGTTACACCGTCGTGAATGCGCAGATAGGCCACCTTCGCGCCCCTGTTGGGGCCGTCGTCAACCTCGACCGGGCCCTCCGGATTCACGGGGCGCGCGCCGCATGACACGGCGTGCGCCCACGCGGCGCCGGCATCGTTGACGCGCAGGCACAGATGCAGATTGCCGGGATTGGCGGTCGCCTCCGGATTGGCGACGCGGCCCTTGACTAGATGATAGTCGAGAAGCTCGACCACGACGCCGTCCGGCAGGTCGACGAAAGCCGCCTTGATCGACACGTCCGGATAGCCGACGATCCGGCCGAGATACGGGCGATCAAGGACGGTCGACCACCGGGCGGGCTTTCCAAGAAAGCGCTCCCAAAAAGCGAGCGCCTTCTCCAGGCTCGCGACCGTGACGCCGACGTGATGGGTTCCAACTGCCGAGGATGCCGAATACGGCGCCGATGCTTCAGCCACGTGGCCCCTCCTCAGATCCGGAAGATGCGTTCGGCGTTGCCGGAGAACATCTTGATCCGCTCCTCCCGGGTGAAAGAGGCGATGATCTCGGAATAGGCGTTGATCACGTCCGGGTAGGAGCTGAACATGCGGTCGACCGGCCAGTTCGTCCCAAAGACCACGCGATCGACGCCGAAGGCTTCGATGCTGCCCAACACATAGGGGCGGATCGACTGAACGGTCCAGAGCGGGTCGCACATGCCGAGTCCCGAGACCTTCATCACGACGTTCGGCGCCTTCGCCATTTCGTTCATGGCCGCGCGCCATCGCCGGAAGGACGCTTCATCGCGCTTCATCGGAATGGCGCAATGATCGACGCAAATGGTTGTGCCGGGGAAAGCGCGAGCGAGGTCGAGCAGATCGCCGGCAAGCTCGACGCGGGTGTCGATGCAGGACACGAGCTTGCGGGGGCCGAGCTCCGCAAAGCCGCGCCGCCAGGCGGCGTCGACAAGATAACGGCCCTCGCCGAAGTTGCGGACGCCGCGAACGTTCGCATATCGCAGATGCCGGTCGAGCACTTGCGCCGCGTCCGGCCGCGCCAGGTGACACTCCGCAATGATGCCGTGCGGATAGCCGGTCTCATCCGCGAACGCCTGCAGCCACTCCGTCTCGGCCACCGGATCGGGCGTGTCCACGGCCGCCTGAACGTGAATGGCCTTCGGCACGTTGGAGAAGCGGATCTCGGCCAGGTAATCCTTGATCCGATAGCGCTGCGCTTTCAACGGATCGGTGTCCGGCAGAAAGCCATGCACGGCGTCAGGCTCAAGCCAGCCATAGCGAAGCCTCGGATGCTTCAAATCGTGCAGATGGAAATGCGTGTCGACGAAAGGGAGCTCAGCCATAGGCCGCGACTCGCTGTTCGAGACGCGCTCCCGCTCCGCCAACGCGAACGCCCTTGGGAACGACCTCCTTGCCTATCCCGCCGCCTTCGATCATCGCAATTCCAAAGACATGCGCGTTCCTGCCCATTCCGGGGCGGTGACGCCCGGCGATTATAATATCGTTTCCATCCATAACAGCGGGCATGGCTCGTTTCAAGTCAGCGCAGCCGGGATCGCAAATGGCCGATACGGGCTTCGCAGCGCGAGGCTTTTCCGCGCCTGGGTTGCGCAATCCCTTTGGCCGCCGGTTCGCTTTCCGCCGCCGGAGCAAGCGGCCGGACCAGGCGATAACGGACTCCCGGCGTAGCGCGCGCTCTCGTGAATTCAAGCCGCGCGCGCTGACAAAGCCGTCTTCCATTCTCTGCCGACAAAAGCGCTTGCGTATCTCGGTAACGTTTCAATATAGTCTGCCGGTCAGGCCGTTTGAGGCAGTCATAAGCCTCCCGGGGTCGCTGATGCGCGGGTGAGCGCGCGGGTGAGGGAGCCGATGGCGTCGAGTGAGCGAAGAGCCGTCGTGACCGGCGCCGCGAGCGGCATCGGCCGGGCGGTGACTGAACGGCTGCTTCGTGAAGGGGTTGGCGTCCTTGCGGCCGATGTCGATGGGAGTCGTCTCAAGGACGTCGCCGCGCTCGGGTGCGATGTCTTCGTCGCCGACCTTGCCGATGAGGCGCAGCGGGCGAAGCTCGCCGGCGCCGCCAGCGGGTTCGACTACCTCGTCAATGCCGCGGGCATCCTGTTCGTCAAGCCGATCCTCGAAGTGACGGTCGAGGATTGGCGGAGGATTCAAACAGTCAACGCCGAATCCGTCTTCTTTCTCTGCCAGCAGATTGGCTCGCGCCTCAATCCGGGCGGCGCGGTGGTCAATCTCTCGTCGAGCTCGGCGAAACTCGCGACATCGGTCGACGTCGCGCCCTATGCTGCGTCTAAGACGGCAATTTTGTCGATCACGCGCTCGTTCGCTTACGCGCTCGCAGACCGTCGCATTCGAGTCAACGCGATCTGCCCCGGCATCGTCGAGACGGAGATGCAGGGGCGCTTTCTCGAAGGCGTCGCCAAAAAGCTCGGGACCTCCGCGGCCGAGCTGGACGCTGAGCGAAAGAAGGCCGTGCCGCTCGGGCGCGGCGCGAGCGCCGCGGAATGCGCCGGCCTCATCTGGTTCCTGCTGTCGG
Organism: Roseiarcus sp.; assembly: GCA_035572075.1. Lineage (GTDB taxonomy): Bacteria > Pseudomonadota > Alphaproteobacteria > Rhizobiales > Beijerinckiaceae > Roseiarcus. The sequence goes on from DATNBG010000488.1 coordinate 3,315, forward strand.
ATGAAGCGGCCTATTTGACCGGCCAGGCGATCAATTTCACCGGCGGACTGGTCAACTGGTGAAGGGAAAGGGAGGAGCGCTTGAAGAAGCCGATCATCGTCCGCGCCGCCGGGCTCGGTCATCCGGAGGGACCTTACGAACTTGACGACGGCCGCGTGATCTTCGCCAACTCCTATGCGAGCGAGATTGGCTGTTGGGACCCAAAGACGAATGCAAAAACGACCTACGCCTTTGTCGGCGGCGGCCCCAACGCCTGCATGCTGGGCTCGGACGGCGCCGTTTATTCCACCCAGACGCCCAATGTCGGGGCCTGGATCGCGCCTGTCCATCGGCCTCCATCGATTCAGAAGACGACCCCGGACGGAAAGGTCGAAGTCCTGGTCAGCGAAGCCGACGGAAAGACATTCGACGGGCCGAACGACCTGACGTTCGGCCCTGACGGACGCCTCTACTTTACCGACTCGGGCGACTGGAATCTGGCCGAGAAGCCGCATCCAGGCCGGATCATCGCGGTCGAGAGGAACGGCGTCGCCAAGATCCTCGAAGAGCTCGACCACACCTATCCGAACGGCATCGTGGCCGAGCCTGACGGATCGCTCGTGTGGGTCGAATCCTATACGCTCAACGTGATCCGCCGAAAGCCGGACGGCCGCAAATCAGTGTTGTGCAAGATGCCGGAGGGCCATATCCCCGACGGGCTGAAGATCGACGCGAACGGCGATCTGTGGATCACCGCGGTCGCCGCGGGCGGAGTCGACCACTACTCGAAGGATGGCCGGCGCATAGAATTCCTTGAAACCGGAGGGACCATTCTCAACTGCTGCTTCGGAAAGGGCGGCAAGATGTTCTGCTGTGACATGGGGCCATTCGACACGACCGGCGCGGCGATGACGGGCCGTTTGATCGAGGTCGATGTTGGGATCGACGGGATGCCGTTGTTCCGCGGCGCTATCGGATAGGGTCGCCCATGAAAATCGCCAAAATCGAACCGATTCCCGTCAGCTACCCGGAGCCGAACGACTTCAACGCCCTGAGACATCTCTGCCTGGTCAAGATCACCGCCGACGACGGCCAGGTGGGCTGGGGCGAATCGATCACCCAGTTCCCTGAAGCCAACTTCGCCGCCAAGGCCATCATCGATGGCATGGCGCCCAATCTGATCGGCAAGGACCCCGTTCAGACCGAGACGCTGTGGCGCCAGAACAAGCAGCAAGCGTGGTGGTACGGCTATCACGGCGGCATCGCCTCCTACGCTGTCGCGGCCATCGACATCGCGCTCTGGGACCTCAAGGGCAAGGCGCTCGGCAGGAGCGTGCTCGACTTGCTCGGCGGTCCCGCGCACGACCGCCTCCCGGCCATCGCCTCCTGCCACGCGCATTTCGAATCGATCCCTGAAATGGCCGAGGAAACGGCGGAATGGCTCTCGAGCGGCCTGCAAGGCCTGAAGACCGGGTTCGGCAAGCGCGGCAAGGCCAATCTCGGCTACGACCACGACCGCGACGTCGCCTACGTCAAGGCGATGCGGGAGGTGCTCGGACCCAAACGGATGCTGATGATCGACAATGGCATCGCGATCAAATGGGACGTAACCGACGCCGTGCGTCGGGCCAAGGCGATGGAGGACTACGATCTCGCCTGGATCGAGGAGCCGCTCGGGGCCTGGGATCCGGAAGGCTACGCCAACCTCCGCGCCAAGACGACGACACGCATCGCTTATGGCGAGCGCGAGTGGACGCTCGAGCAGTTCGAGCGCGTGCTGGCGACTGGGACTGTCGATGTGATCGGCGTCGATCCGGGGCGCGCGGAGGGCATTACCGGCTTCAAGAAGGTGACCGAACGCTGCGAGTTCTACCGCCGGCAGGCCAACGCCCACGCGTGGTCGTCGGCGATCGTGTCGGCCGCGAGCCTCGCGATCTCGTTCAATTCGCCCTCCTGCAAGCTGTTCGAGCTCAAGCCGCTCCGAAATCCCATGCAGCATGATCTCGTCACCCGCCCGTTCGCGCATGTCGACGGCTGGATGTATCCGCCGACCGGGCCGGGGCTCGGCGTCGAGGTCATCGAGGACGTCGTGAACGGTTATCGCAGCGAAAAGGTTTTGTCGCGATGAGAGCGGACAACCGAAGGCGGCGTCGCTCGCGGCGCCTTGGGAGGAAAGTGAAATGAAAGCGAACCCGAAAGTCAGCATCGCAATCGCAACCTTGATAACCGCGATGGGGGGAGTCGCCGCGACCGGCGCATGGGCGCAAAGCGGCGAGTCGCAAATCCCGACGTCGGGCAAGAAGGTCTCCGGCGCGCCATTCGAGGTGAAGAGCGACTGGGGGACTTTCAAACTCGCGGACCGCATCGCGGCCAAGGTCAAAGCCGGCGCCAAGATCAACTATGTCTTCTCCTACCAGGCGTCTGGCATTCCGCTGTTCTCGCCGCAATACGCCGCAGGCTTCGAAACCGGCTGCAAACTCGGCAATGCGATCTATCCGCTTGGCTGCGCCTCGATCGCGCCGGTCCAGACCGACGCAAACCAGCAGGTCTCCCAGATCGAGGCCAAGCTCGCCGCGGGCGAGATCGATTGCATCTCGATCGAGCCGACGACGTCCGACTCGACCACCGCCATAGTGAACAAACTGATGGACCAGGGTATTCCGGCGTTCACGGTCGGCGTCACCTCGCGCGGACACGAGTTCACCAATTTCACCCAGGTGCCCGAGTTGGAGGGCGAGACCGCGGGCAAGATCGTGCTCGACTGGATGAAGGCCAACAACAAGGACCTGAAGGTCTTCGCGGTTTCCGGCGGCGACCCGACCCAGTTCTGGGCGCAGGGCCGGATGAAGGGATTCCATGAAACGATCGCGAAGGCGATCCCCGACGCCAAGTTCGTCACCACCGAGGCGAACGGGCTCAATGTCAGCTACGATCCCGGTCAGACCTATGACACCTACCGGACGTTCCTGTCGGCGAATCCGGACGTGCAGTTCATCGAGAATGTCGACATCGGCGCGGAGCACGCCGATCGCGCGATCACCAGCCTCAACAGGGTCGGCAAGGTCTTCACCATTGGCTGGAACGTCTCCAAGGGCCAGCTCGACGGGATCGAGAAGGGCATACAGGTCGCGGCGCTCGATCAGCGCTGGTCCGATCAGGCGGCGTTCGGCGGCCCGGCCTGCGCGCAATTCCTGAAGAACGGCGTCATCCTCCCCAACACGCAGACCCTGTTGCCGGTGATGAAGGACCAGGTCCCCGCGGCGCGCGCGGAGCTCGACCGCATTCTCGGTCAGAAATAGGATGAAGGGGGCCGGACGCGTCCCGGCCCCACCCCTCTTAGAGCATGGCCGCCTGGCTTCATGATCAGCGCCGACTCCCGCGAAACTGTTCCGGCCGATGGGCCCCGCGCAAGCTTGTCCTCCACTGGCCAGGCGACCTTCGACCTCGCGTTGCGCATGGGAGGTTTGTTCGTCGCCATCGTCATCGTCGCGCTGGCGATGTTCGCCCTCAAGCCGGCGTCGTTCAATGTCGATGTCGGCATTTCCGTGCTTCGCGCCATGAGTTCGGTGGCGATCATGTCGCTCGGCCTCACTCTTGTTATCGTGGTCGGCGAGATCGATTTGTCGTTTGGGGCGATGTACGGCCTCGGCGCCAATTCGCTCGCGGTGATGTGGATCCTGTTGGGCGTTCCGATTTACGCCGCGCTGCCGCTGGCGATCGGGGTCGGCGCTCTGGTCGGCCTGTTCAACGGCGCCCTCGTCACCTGGCTCGCCATTCCATCGTTCATCGTGACGCTCGGCAGCTACAATCTCCTCTATGGCGTTTCGCTGTGGATCACCAGGACGTCGACCTTCAATCCGGTCTATCCGCCGCCGGGCTCCACGATTCCCCCCGCCCAGCTTGATTTCTTCACCGGTCTCACGGCGAGCGTCGGCTCTCACCCGATCTCGCTCGAAGTCGTGTGGATGCTCGGCCTCGCGCTCATCGTCGGGTTCCTGCTGCACCGGACGCTGTTCGGGTTCCGGCTGATGGCGATCGGCGGAAACCCGGTCGCCGCGCGCCTCGCCCGGCTGCCGGTGACCCGGTACAAGATTCTCGCTTTCGTGATCTGCGGCATGCTCGCCGCGATGGCTGGAATCCTCGATTTCTCGTTCATCCAGACGACCCAGCCGAACATCGGCCTTTCGTACACGTTCCCGGTTTTTGCCGCGGTGATCATCGGCGGCGCCAGTCTTTCCGGCGGCAAGGGCACCGTCATCGGGGCGATGAGCGGCGCGCTGCTCCTCGCCGAATTGCAACAGGGCCTGGCGCTGCTGACGCCGGGGCCGCACGTCCAACAGCTCTTCCTCGGCTTCGTCACGATCGGCGCGGTCGCGCTTGACCTCGCGCTCACCAAAATCCGCGCGCGCAGGGCGGCATGAAGAGCGGCGCCCAGGCGATGCGCATCAGCGGTCTGAAGAAGCGGTACGGCGCGACCGTCGCCCTGGACGGTCTGACTCTCGAAATCCGGCCCGGCGAAGCGCTCGGCGTCGCCGGACCGAACGGCGCCGGGAAAAGCACGCTTGTCCGCATTGTCGCGGGCGAGGAGCGCGCTGACGAGGGCGAACTGATCTTCAACGGCCGCCCCTGGTCGCCGGCGCTTGACTGGCGGACAGTCGCCGTCGTGCACCAGGAGCCGCAGCTCTTCCCGAATCTGACCGTCGCCGAAAACATTGTGGCGGGACGGGAAGGCGGCGGCGCGGCGTGGCCGAAGCCGGGCCGGGCCGACCTTCAAATCATGGACGCCCTGGGACTCGGCGCCGTTCGCGACAGCCGCCTCGGCGACTGCTCGCTCGCCACGCAGCAGCGGACCGAGATCGCGCGCGCGATCGCGCGCGACGCTCAGGTATTCCTGTTCGACGAGCCCAATTCGGCGCTGACCGACGCGGAGTCCGACGAACTGTTCCGGGAGATGCGCAAGCTCGCGGAACAGGGTCGCGTGGTCCTTCTGATCAGCCATCGGCTCGGCGACCTCGTGCGCCATTGCGCGCGAGTGGCGGTGGTGCGCGACGGGCGGGTCCGCGCGATCCTGTCCGGCGAGGCGCTGACCGAGGATGGGCTTGCGAGGCAGCTCGTGACCGAAGGCGCGGGCGCCGCTTCGCGGGCTTCTCCGGCTGGTTCGGGGCCCGCGGCGCAGGCGCGAGCGCCGATGTTTTCGGTGCGCGGCTGGACGGGCGCCGCCTTCCACGACATCGATTTCTCCGCTTGCGCCGGCGAGATCGTCGCGCTCATGGGGGTGGAAGGATCGGGGGCCCGGGAACTGTTGCGTTCGTTCGCGGGGCTCGAAAGCACGACCGGCGAGATCGCACTCGCGGGCGCGACGGGTTTCGACCTGCGCCGGCTTCGCGCCTACGTTCCGGCGACCAGGGCGCTCAGCCTCTATTCCAATTTTTCCGTTGGCGAGAACCTGCTCGCGCGGCTCGGCGTCCCCGACATCGCGGGACGCCTGCTCGCCCTGAAAAAGAACCGGATGGAAGCGCTCGCGCGCGAGGCGGTGAAGCGCTTCCTCGTCAAGACTCCAGCGACGACCATCCCGATCCGGGCGCTCTCCGGCGGCAATCAGCAGAAGGTGGCGATCGCGCAAGCCCTCAATTGCTCGCCCGAACTGCTGCTGCTCGAGGAGCCCACCCGCGGCGTCGACATTCATTCGAAGAACGAGATCTATCGCCTGCTGCGCGACTATGCCGCCTCGGGCAAAGCGGCGATCATCTTCTGCACCGAGGTCCTGGAAATCTTCGAGGTCGCGGACTGCGCCCATGTGGTCGCGGAAGGGCGCCTGTCCCCGCGGCTGACCATCGCCGGCTACCGCCATGTCGAGCAGCTCGCGACCGATGTCGCCAGGCTCGAGCAGAGGCTGGCGAGCGCCGCCTGAAGGGCGCCTCCGCCGTTCGATTCGCCGCCGCGCCGCAAGGCCCGGTGGGACGCTCCGCCGGCGTCCGGCGCGTGGGCCTTTTCACCCGCGCGCAAAGTTACGCGCGCCAACGATGTCATGGGCTTGCCTGCTCCTTTGCGCAACTTTTCAACCGGCGAGCCGGACGTGATTTGTCGGCTGGCGTCGCTGACGCCGCCGGCCGGGTTCTCGACCGGGCCCGCGAGGTCGCCGCAAGCGCCATGGCTCGATCCGGCGCGCCGAAGGCGAGGGCCGGCGGCCGTCCGGGCCGTTTCGCTTCGCCCCTCGAGAAGGCTGAAAAACGGGCCAAACGAGCCCCTCATTTCGCCAAGCGAAACGGAACGTTTCGCACGGTGTGCCATAACCCATTGGAATCGTTATGAGCGTCGAATCACGCATTTCGCCGGATTGTTTGTTTTCAAAGGCTTAGCTCCGTTTTCGTTTCGCCCGTT
>DATNBG010000489.1:0-3474 GCA_035572075.1 Roseiarcus sp.
CGAGGTGGGCGTCGATGTGCCGGAGGCGACGATCATGATCGTCGAGCACGCCGAGCGGTTCGGGCTTGCGCAACTGCATCAGTTGCGCGGGCGGGTCGGGCGCGGCGCGGGCCGCTCTGCGTGCCTCCTCCTCTACAAGGGGCCGCTCAACGAGGCCGCGCGCGCTCGGCTCGAGATCCTGCGCGAGACCGAAGACGGCTTCCGCATCGCGGAAGAGGACCTGAAGCTGCGCGGCGAGGGCGATGTGCTCGGCGCTCGCCAAGCCGGCGCGCCCGGCTTTCGCTTCGCCCGGCTCGACATCCATGCCGGCCTTCTCGCACGCGCCCGCGCCGAGGCCGAAGCCGCGCTGAAAGCCGACGAGCGGCTGAGGGGCGAGGCGAACCGCGGCTTGAGGCTCCTGCTCTATCTGTTCGAGCGCGACGAAGCCGCGCGAATGATCGAAGCCGGATGAACAGCCGTTCAGGAAGCGGCAGGCTTCATGATCAAATCGCGGTGAGATGCGCGCGAATGATATGAATGTGACCGGCTGCCCGCAGGTCCGCCCACTATATGCCACAGTGTGCGGCGAGAGCGTTCGACGGCAGCGTTGGGGGACTCCATTTTCTCCGTCTGGTTGGAACCGGTTCAGGAGCGGCGCCGTTTTGCGCCGAGGCAAACGAGATGCAAATGAAATGAAGGCGAACCGCGTCCGCGACATCGACTTCTGGCGGGGCGCCGTGCTGATTGCGATCCTGGTCGATCACATTCCCGGCAATCCGCTCGAACATTGGACTCCGAGGAACTTCGGCCTCTCGGACAGCGCCGAGGCGTTTGTCTTCCTGTCCGGCCTGTCGGTCGGCCTCATCTATGCGCCGCGCGTGTTCAAGTACGGTATAGAGCCGGTCGCCGGCGGCTGCCTCAGGCGGGCGCTCAAGCTTTACGGGGTGCATATCGCGCTGACCTTGGCCGCGCTTCTCCTATTCGGCGCGGCCTACTGGATGAGCGGCGTCCCCGACCTCATTGAGGCTCACGGACGCGCTTTTGTGTTCGGCTCGCCGGCGAATGGCCTTTTGGGTCTGGCTCTTCTCAGTCATCAGCTCGGCTATTTCAATATCCTTCCATTATATATCGTGCTGATGCTATGGGCGCCCGCGGCGCTCGCGCTTGCGCTGCGCGGTCCTCTCCTGGCTTTGGCTGTTTCGATCGGGCTCTATGCCGCGGCTCGGGTTTTCGGCCTCAACCTGCCCAATTGGCCCGAGCCCGGCGGCTGGTTCTTCAATCCGCTCGCCTGGCAGCTCATCTTCACGCTTGGCCTCGTGTCCGCAATTCTGTGGCGCGACGGCCTCCCGCGTCCGGCGCCCTGGCTCGTCGTCCTGAGCGCCGCGACGGTCGCCGGCGCCGCGCTGATCGTGACCGAAGGGGTCGGCCTCGCGCCCGGTCTCCGCGATGCGGCGACCGCGCATCTGGACGTCGCCAAGCAGGACCTCGGATTGGCGCGCCTCATCCATTTCATCGCATTGGCCTATCTGATTGGGGCAGCCACGACGCTGGGCCGGCGATTCGTCGCGCCGCTGATCCGGGGCGCCGTCGGGGAGGCTGTTCAAAGTCTTGGCCGCAACAGTTTATCGGTCTTCGCCGCCGGCTGCCTATTGAGCGCCGGCGGGCAGGCCGCGCTCGCGGCGGCATCTCCACAGACCCCCACGGGGATTGAACAGTTCGCCGGACTCGCGTACACAATTGGTTCGATCGCCGCCCTGTTCGCCGTCGCCCACTGGATCGAGTGCCGAAGCATCCCTGCCCGCGTCGCCGGTTCAACCGCCCCGCCTTCGCGCGCCTGGCGGGCGCTTCGCTCTTCCTCTCCATCCTGACTCCGGCGTTCGCCCCGGAGGCGGCCGGCGCCGGCGAAGCCGGCTGTCCCGAAATCGCCTCGTTCGACGCGAACGGCGCCTTGCTCGCCTTTCCGAAAGCCAGCGCCCCGCTCGACATTCTGGCGATCGGCTCGTCTTCGACCGAGGGGATCGGGGCGACCTCGCCCGCGAACGCCTATCCGGCCCGGCTCGAGGCGGAGCTCGAGCAGCGGACCGGCGCCGACTTCGACGTGAAGAACGCCGGCGTCGGAGGCGAACTGGCCGCCAAGACCCTCGAACGGCTGAAGACCGCGCTCAAGTCCAAATGGGCGCGGCTGGTGATCTGGCAGGTCGGCACCAACGACGCAATCGTCGGCGTCGACGAGAAGCTTTTCCGCGCCACCCTGGAAAGCGGCGTCGCCGCCGCGCGGGCCGCGGGCGTTCCGCTGCTGCTGGTTGACCCTCAGTTCACCTTGAAGAGCCCCGACCCGGCGCGCTACGAGCGCTATGTCGAGATTGTCGACACGGTCGGGGCCAAGGACCGGGTTCCGGTGCTGAGCCGCTACGCGATGATGAAACGATGGGGCGCAAAGGGCGTGAAGGCGCTCGGCTCGCTCCTGTCCGGCGACGGCTTGCACATGAGCGATCTCGGCTACCGATGTCTCGCCCACGCGCTCGCCGACGCGATCGAAGGCGCGGCCGCGGCGAAGCTTTAGCGCCTGCCGCCCCACCTTTCCTCCCACGCGAAACGGGGGAGGGGGACCGTCCGAAGGACGGTGGTGGGGGCGCGCGCCCAGCTCACCCCTCAGGCACGCCGGCCACGCCCATGCCCTCCGCCACGCGTTCGCGGTGAGCGAGATACACGGGGTTGTCGCTCTCGACGAGGGCGCCGTAGCGCTTGAGTGTGAAACCAGGGTCGAGAGCGAGGCCCGTCTTGACCTCGTCGCGCGCCTCGCCGAGCCGGCCCAATCGCACAAGGCAGCTGGCCAGGAGAAAGAAGTTCCAGGGAAAGTTACGGTTCGCGTCGATGGATTTTCGCAGCCACTGCCTGCTCGTGCCGAGGTGGACGCCGACACGAAATTCGATGCGCGTCCCGGGCGCTGCCCCCGCATTGCGCTCGCCCATCGAGCGCTGGACTTCGATCGCTAGGCGCACCGCGTCGACCACGCTTCGGAACTCGATGATCGAGCCGTCGCCGGTGCGCTTGACGACCCGCCCATGATGGGCGGCGATCGCCGGGTCGATGAGATCGTTGCGCAGCGTCCTTAAGCGCGCGAGCGTTCCCTCCTCGTCGGCGCCGGCGAGGCGGCTGAAGCCGACGACATCGGCGACCAGGATCGCGGCGATCTTCCGGCTCTCGCTCATGGCGCCCTCGGCGGGCAGTCAGATTAGCCCAAACGCCAGCCCCAGTCTGCCCGCTCGGAGGGACTTGTCGGGGGACCGCTGAGGCATGTGTTCCTTCCGTACCGGGGGCGCCGGACCGGGAAGGGCGGCGAAGGGCGCTGGAAGGCCCTGAGCGCGCCGAAACGCAGCGGGTCTTAAGAACCCAGTCCATTTCGGAAAGCGCGGAGCCCGTTGGGCGAGACCGACATTTTCTTGACAAAAACAGAAAACACCTTTACACCTTGAACCATAGCCGGATTGAAGC
>DATNBG010000490.1:0-9703 GCA_035572075.1 Roseiarcus sp.
GATCGAGGAGACCACCTCCGACTACGACAAGGAGAAGCTGCAGGAGCGGCTGGCCAAGCTCGCCGGCGGGGTCGCGGTGATCCGGGTCGGCGGCGCGACCGAGGTCGAGGTCAAGGAGAAGAAGGACCGCGTCGACGACGCCCTGCATGCGACCCGCGCCGCGGTCGAGGAAGGCATCCTGCCCGGCGGCGGGGTGCCGCTCCTGCGCGCCGCCAAGGCGCTTCAGGCGGTCAAGGGCGAGAATGACGATGAGCGCACCGGCATCGACATCGTGCGCCGGGCGATCCAGTCGCCCGCCCGCCTCATCGTCGAAAACGCCGGACTCGACGGGGCCGTCGTGGTCGGCAAGCTGATCGAGCACAAGGACTACGCCTTCGGCTATGACGCGCAGCGCGACGAATACGGCGATCTCTACAAGCTCGGCATCATCGACCCGACCAAGGTCGTGCGCACCGCGCTTGAAGACGCCGCCTCCGTCGCCGGCCTTCTCATCACCACCGAGGCTATGGTGGCCGAGAAGCCGAAGAAGGAGACCCCCGCGCCGCCCATGCCGGGCGGCGGCATGGGCGGCATGGATTACTGAGCCGCGATCGAAAAGGAAAGGGCGGCCCCTGGCCGCCCTCCTAGTGAGCGCCGGCGTTTGAATCGGGGGGGTGTGGAACGAGTGCGCCCGGCAGGTGCGTCACGTAGCTGAACGCCTGGGTAATTCCATCGGCGAACCGCTGCTGAATCGTCGCCGGCGCAGCGGGCGCGAGGGGAGTCGGATTGCCCGCGTCTTGCGCCGGCTGCGGCGGGCTCTCCGCCTCTTTCGGCCGCGCCGGCGCAGTCGGTTGTCGCTCAACCCGGGCAACCGGCTTCGCCGAACCTTTCGCGATCCGGGCGGGCTTCTTCAGCGACCTTTTTTCGGGAGGTCTCCTGGTTGGCTCGATCTTCGGCGGCGATGGCGGGGCAGGCTCGTTCGACGCCTGCGCCGCTGGCGTTGCGTTCGGCTTCGGCGTCTCAGCCGGAGGCGCCGAATCGGTCGAAGGGGCGGTGGAAGGCGCCGCTGCAATTGGCGCCCCGTCCGGCCTGACTGTTTGCGAGGCCCCCGGCGCCGGGCTCGGCGGGGCGGGCGTGAAAACGGGCGGCGCCGTCTCCAGGCCTAAAGAGGCGGCAGACGGCGCTCTCAAAGAGGCAGGATGCGGCAAGGCGACTTCCGCTCCCCCAACAGCTGCAAGCGAGCTGCTGTTTGCTGGGGCGGCGCTGACGTCGGGCCGGGTCTCCAAGGCGCCGGCTTGCGGCCGATCCACCATCGGCGAGCGGGAGTCGGCCGAGGGCTGACGAGTCTGCTCGCCTTGCGGCCTGACCAGCCGCTCCGTCGCAACCGCGGACGGTTCGCTCTTCGGCGGGCTTGGAGGCTTATTCATGCTCATGAGAACAAAGCTTGCGCCGATCATGGCCGCGCCCGCGAGGGCGAGCCCTCCGGCTGTCAGCCTCCAGCTTCTCGGCCTGGCCGGCTTCTGAACGCCGCTCGGCCGTCCGATCGAGTCGCCGGCGCTGGCCTTTATGGGCGGGCCAATTGGCGACTGCCAACCGGCCGGGCCCACGGAACTGGACTTGGAAGCTGTCAACGACGGGGGCGGAACGTCAGGCGCACGCATTGACGACTCCACCACCCGCTTCAACTCCGCCAGCATTTCTTCGGCGTTCGCTTGCCGCTTTGAAGCGCCCTGCATGGCTCGAAGTCCTTCTCTCCGATTTCTCCCGCGCCCCGAGAGAGCTGATACTCCCGCCCGTCCCTTCGCGCCGATCCTTCGGTGTCGAACCCGGCGCGTATCGCTCATAGCAGCGCGCGCCGCTGGTCCTCAAGCTCCCGCTCGGCAGCCTGCACTGAGGTTGTTCGTCTCTCGTGGCGGCGAGGGGTGTTTCGCGCATGCAATGGCGGCTTTCGTGTGAACCCGCCCGGCGGCCGCCGCCGATGAGCCGGCTTCGGCGCAATCGTCGGCCCGAGGCGCGATCGGGCGGCTGTTGAGAGCGAGTCGGCGCCCGAGGGGACGGAGCGCCGGGCGGCGATCTCGCGCCCCGCCGCGTCATGGGTCGCGCCGGGTCTGGCGCTCCGGAGGCGCGAAACCAATAGGTCCGGACACCCCGGCAGGCCCTTGGCGAAACGCGGTCTTTCCGCCGCGCGCTTGCCGCCCAGCGAACAATCTCTTGACAAATCAGAAATATTTTTGGATCATTTCTGTTGTAGTGAAATCCTGGCCTTTCCTTCGAGCCAGAGGCGTTTGGCGCTCCTGCGCCCGACGTCCGCGCCGGGCTTGCGAGGTCGAGGGGAGTTGCGCGGCGAAAGGAAGATCGGAGCCAAAACATTGAAAATAAACAACCCGTGAAAACGGCGAAACGAAAACGGAGCTAAGCCTTTGAAAACAAACAATCCGGCGAAATGCCTGATTCGACGATCATAATGATTCCAATGGCTTACTGCATGGCCTGCGAAACGTTTCGTTTCGCTTGGCGAAATGAGGATTTCGTCTTGCCCGTTTTCAGCCTCATCGAGGCGCGAGGCGCGCCCTCGGCGCTCCTTGACGCGCAAGGTCAGAGGGGAGCGCTCGGGAGTTACAAAGTTGCGCAAAGGAGGCGATAAGCCCATGACATCATTGGCGCGCGCAACTTTGTGCGCGGGCTTGAGGAGCCGCGCGGAGCGGGGCCGCGCCGGCTCGTCGACGAAATCCTGCTTAACTCGACCGGCCCTGCGACTCGCCGCGAAAGGGATGGGCGGGGTAGACGCCGAGGATGCGCGCTTCGCGGGAGAAGAACTTGAGCTCCTCGAGCGCGCGGGCGAGCGGCGGGTCGTTCGGGTGTCCGTCCACGTCGGCGAGGAACTGGGTGGCGGTGAACTCGCCGCCCTCCATGTAGCTCTCGAGCTTGGTCATGTTGACGCCGTTGGTGGCGAAGCCGCCAAGCGCCTTGTAGAGCGCGGCGGGCACGTTGCGGACGCGAAAGACGAAGGTCGTCACCACCGGCCCATTGCCCGCCGGCGTCCAGCGTTCATCCCTCGACAGCACCACGAAGCGGGTGGTGTTGTGGGTTTCGTCCTCGACGTCGGAGGCCAGCGTCTCGAGGCCGTAGATCTGGCCCGCGAGCTGCGTCGCGAGCGCCGCGCGGCTCTTGTCCGCCCACTCCCCGACTTCGCGCGCCGCGCCCGCCGTGTCGCCCGCGACGACCGGCTTGAGCTTATGGCGGCGGATGATGTTGCGGCACTGGCCGAGCGCGTGGGTGTGGCTATAGACAGCCTTCAGGTCCTCGATGCGGGCGCCCGGAACCGCCAGCAGCTGGAAGTGGATCGGCAGAAAGGTCTCGCCCACGATGTGCAGGCCGGACGCCGGCAGGAGCGCATGGATGTCGGCGACCCGCCCGGCGATCGAGTTCTCGATCGGGATCATCGCGAGTTCCGCCGCGCCGTCCGTCACGGCCGCAAAAGCGTCCTCGAAGGTGGCGCAGGGCAGCGGGCTGAGAGCGGGAAAATTGTCGGCGCAGGCGATGTGCGAGTTGGCCCCGGGTTCACCCTGATAAGCGATGGTGTTCTTCATGCGTCCTTCCCAGGCGCGAGCATGACGCGCGCGCGTTCCAAGTCCTCGGGCGCGTCGACGCCGAGCGGCGCCGTGTCGACCAGGGCGACATCGACCCGCATGCCCTCTTCCAGCGCGCGCAATTGTTCGAGTTTCTCCCGGCGCTCGAGAGGCGACGGGGGAGCGGCGACAAATCGCCGAAGCGCATCGCGGCGATACGCGTAGAGGCCGATGTGGTGCAGCAGGCGGCCCTCGCCCCACGGAGCGCGCGCGCGGGTGAAGTAGAGCGCCCTCAATCGCGCCGGACCGAGTTCGGTCGCGATCACCTTGACGACATTGGGATCGTCCTTCTCCTGTTCGCGCTTGATCGGGGTCGCGAGCGTCGCGATGTCGGCGGCCGGCTCGGCGTCGAGCGGCGCGAGGGACGCGCGCACGAGCGAAGGTTCGATCGTCGGCAGGTCGCCCTGAATGTTGATCACGACATCATGGACGCCGTTCGCGTCGACGGCGCCCAGGGCCTCGAAGATGCGGTCGGAGCCCGAGGGATGATCGAATCGGGTCATGACGGCCTTGCCGCCCGCCGATGCGACGGCGTCCATGACGCGGGAATCGTCCGCCGCCACCCAGACCGGGCCGACGTCCGCCGCAACCGCCCGGCGCCAGACATGGACGATCATTGGCGCGCCGTGGATGTCGGCGAGCGGCTTTCCCGGCAGGCGGGACGCGCTCATGCGCGCGGGGATGAGGACAATGGGACGGACCATCGGTTTCGGCTGAGCCAAATTCGGGGCGCGACGGCTTATACGTGTTGCCAAGGCAAGCGCAAAGCGGCTAATCAACTCCACGAAGACGAACGCTCCCCCTCCCTCTCCAGCCGACGAAAGTCCCTCCGCTCATGGACCATGTTAACGTGAATCGGATCTCGCTTTCGGCGCTGGGGGCGGTGCTGTTCGTCATGCTGCTGGTCGCGTTCAGCAATCTCGTCCTTTCCCCGCGAAACCCGGCGGTTCCCGGCTTCGCGCTGCCGACCGGGGAGGCGAGTCATCCCGCCGCCGAGGCGAAGGGCGCGCCGGAAGTCCCGCTGCCCGCGCTACTCGCCAAGGCCGACCCCAAAAAGGGCGAACACGACGCCAAGGTCTGCGAGACCTGCCACAACTTCAAGGAGGGCGCGGGTAAGAAGATCGGCCCGGACCTGTGGAACGTTGTCGGCCGCAAGGTCGCCTCCGTCTCGGGCTTCGACTATTCCGGCGCAATCAAAGGGGTGGGCGGGGACTGGTCCTACGAGCAACTGAACAAGTGGATCACCGATCCGGCGGCGATGGCGCCGGGGACCAAGATGACCTTCCCCGGCGAAAAGGACGCCAACCGGCGCGCCGACATTCTGGCCTATCTGCAGACGCTGTCCGACAAGCCGGTCCCGTTCCCCAAGCCGTCCGCCGCAGCCGCCGCGCCTGCCGCGGCCGCCCCGGCGGCGGCGGCCGCCCCGGCGGCGGCCGCGCCAAAGCCCGGGGAAGAGTCGCTGCCCGCCTTGCTCGCACACGCCGACGTCAAGAAGGGCGAACACGACGCCAAGATCTGCGAGACCTGCCACAACTTCCAAAAGGGCCAAGGCCCGAAAATCGGGCCGGACCTGTTTGACGTCGTTGGCCGCAAGATCGCTTCGGTCCAGGGCTTCAACTATTCCGACTCGCTCAAAGGTTTAAGCGGCGACTGGTCCTACGAAGAACTGAACAAGTGGATCACCGATCCGAAAGCGATGGCCTCCGACACGAAGATGACGTTCCCAGGCGAAAAGGATGCGAAGAAGCGCGCGGACATCCTCGCCTTTCTGCAGACGCTCAGCGACAAGCCGGTCCCGTTCCCGAAGTGAGCGGCGCGTTGGCCGCAAGGCGAGGCCCCGCGCGCGGCCGAGACGTTATCGCTCGCGCCTCCTCAAACCCGCGCCGATCGCTTGACAAGGCTCATAAGGTCTCGGTGACCTTCTTGAGGTGGGGCGGCTGATCGGGATCGCGGCCCCGCCGGCGGGCGACCGCCTCGGCCACTCGGTAAAAAGCGTGAAGCGCGACGATCGGAGTCAAGAGCGGATGGCCGCCGTCGAGGGCGGCCACGGTCGTCCAGCGCGCATGCGGCTCAATGTCGACGACAAGCGGCTTGGCGCCGAACTCGGCGAGGCGGTCGAGCGTGTCGAAGAAGCCCGGACGAGCGGCGTCCATGGGCGCGAAGGCGAGGACCGGAAACCCAGGCCCGATGACCCCCGCGGGCCCGTGCAGCACCTCGGCGGATGAGAACGCCTCGGCGTGAATGGCCGCGGTCTCCTTGAGTTTGAGCGCCGCCTCGGCGGCGACGGCGTGGGTCGCGCCGCGCCCGACGACGAACAGGGACGAGGCTTCGGCGAGCGCCTCGATCGCGGTCGCCGCGGGCAGCGCGGCGGCAGAAGAGTCCAGGACCGAAGGCAGCCGTGCGAGCGCGGCCAGAAGCTCGTCGTCGCCGCTCCAGCAGGCGACAAGAGACACGCCGGCGACGAGCGAGGCGATCATCGACTTTGTCGCCGCCACCGAGCGCTCAAGGCCCGCATGCAAGCGCAGCATCGCGTCAGCGCCGCGGGCGAGCGGAGAGGCCTCGTCGTTGACGAAGGCGATCGTCGCCGCGCCCTGCTCCTTCGCCGCGCGCTGCATGGCGACAATGTCCGGACTTCTGCCCGACTGGGAGATGGCGACCGCGACCGCGCCCTTAAGCCTCAGCGGCGCGTGATAGAGCGAGGCGATTGAGGGCCCGAGCGACGCGCAAGCCAGCGCCACTTTAAGCTCGACGAGATGCTTGAGATAGAGCGCCGCGTGATCGGAGCTGCCGCGCGCGATCGTTGCGACAAACGGCGGTTGGCGCGCCCGCAAATCGGCCGCGAGACCAGCGATTGACGCAGCGTTCGCGGCCAATTGGCGGCGGACCACCGCGCCGGCCTCCATGATCTCGGCCGCCATGAACGTCTGGCCCACCGCGCCGCTCCTTTTGCCTGCCGCCGCGAACCGGAAGAGAGCGTCAATTCGGCGAGGAAATCAAACCCGCCGACCGCGCCGCCGGCCCGCGCGCCGAACGGAAACCCGGCGGCATGTTCCCCCGCATACAGCGAACCTTGCTTCCCTCGCGCCCGCCGGAAAACTGGGATTCCTGCATCGGCGCGGCCGACGCCGGCCCCCTACCAAATAGGTATTTCAACGGAGCAGCTATGGGTCTTGACACCGGCGCCGGTTGCGTTATTGAACTGACAGCGGGCGGGTTAGCATCTGTTAACTTAGGGCCGAAAGCGAGGTCGTTCAGTGCAAAGCTTGACCCGTTTGGTTGGTGATGAGCCGAAAGAAGAGCGCGACACCTCGACCCTGATCGCGCGTTCCGATAGCCGCCCGGCCGATGTCGAGGCCCGCCCGCCGATGCCGGCCGCGCTGCAAAATGGCCCTGGAAATCGGATCGTGGTCAAAAGCCCCAACCAAATCGACATATCGCTCGGGGCTCGTTTGCGTGACAAGCGAGTCTCAACCGGCTGGTCCCAGGAGCAACTCGCCGAGAAACTTCAAATAGATGCCAAGGATATTTCCGCGTACGAAACCGGCGCAAAACGGATCGCCGCCGATCGCCTGCTTCGTCTATCCAAGGTTCTGGGTGTAAAGCCAGTATATTTCTTTGGTTTTGAGGACCATGAGCGGCCAGCGGTTCGACACGCGGCCCGTCTGACGTTGCCCGATCAAGGACTGCGCCTGCATCGCGCCTTCATCAGCGTCAAAAATCCCGCCCTGCGTGAGGCCATCGTCTCGCTTGTGACCGAACTCGCGAGAAACGACGACCCCTCTTAGCGCAGTCATCAACCCACTGCGCTCCCAGCCACGCTAGGACCAGCCGGCGCACCAGCGACGGCGATAAAGCTACGCGGCGAAAGCGAGTTCTCTCGTTTCGGGCGTCTCGATTCCGAGCTCCTCCCGGAAGGCGTTCAGAGCCGCGAGGAGACCTTCGCCGGTGTCGAAGAGCCCCGCGTAGCTCATGGTGGCGCCGATCCGGCGCGGTCTGCCGATGAGTTGGGGATTGCAACCGACGGCTTTCAGCACCCTATAGATCCGGGCGTCGAAGACCGACACGATCTGGGTCAGGCCGGCGGCGATGGCGACCTCGCCGATGCCCGCGATCAATTCGCTGAGCACGAAGTTGACGCCATTGCGGCTGCGCCGAGGCTGGCCTTCCGCCGCGACCGCGCAGATGCGCGAACTCTCCCAGATCGTCGCGCTTTCGATATATTCGCCCTCTTCAAGCAGGAAGGGAAATACGTCGCGCAACATGTTTGGCCCGGTGGTCGGCAACAACCGCAGCGAACCCCAATATTCGTTGGTATTTGGGTCTACCGACACGAGATACAACGGATTGGCGTCATCGAATTCGTCGCGTTCATATCCGTCCTTCACAGTAACTTCCCAACCGAGCCGCTCCGAGAAAGTGAGCGCCCTATTGCGAAACATTGCGTCCATTTCCTTCGGAAACAACGACGCCCGTGAACCCTCGATAAGCTTTAACATCGTGGCATCTCCCTTGCTACGAGACCCAGGATGTTAACCCTAAATTTTAACGCTCGCAATTCCACATAAAGAGCGAGTTGACATTCCGGGAATCACTTAAAGGACGATCCTTGGAGCGCCTTGGCGGGGATCACGCCAGTAGCAATGGCGACCCCGACCGCATGGGTCAAATTGGCGCAGTTCAACTTGTGCCGCGCCGTGTCGAGATAACTCTTCACGCTCCCGAATGAGATATTCAATATGTCCGAAATATCCTGGTACGTCTTACCTCTTGCAGCCCAAATCAGGCACTGTTCCTCCCGTTTTGACAGTTTGACTGGCGGGCTGGTCAGTTTGAGATTGACGCTGGCGGCGGAATCGATGAGGACCGAGATCAATTGCAATTTGACCATATTGGTCTTTTTGAAATCTTCCCATTCTTGTTTCGAATGGTTGCTGGTATAGGACACCAAAGAGTAAACGCCCCTCCGGTTGCGCACCGGGATCGACAGCCCGTTGACGCCGACATCGTGGCTCGCCGCATCGGCGAAAAACGCCTGGACCGCCGGATCGTCGCGCGCCAGCTCATCCCAGTCGAAGGGAAGGACCGCCTTGCTTCCGTGCGAGATGGTTGGGTCGATCAACACATATTGCTTGAGAAAATAGCGTGTTTGCCATTGAAACGGATAGGTTGTCGTTCCGCTCAGCAGACTGGCGTCCGAACTCTTGTCGGGCGCGAAGCGCAAATAGGCAATGTGGCTGACGCCCACGTCGGCCGCGATGGCCTTGAGCGTTTCCTCGAGATCCTGCTCGTTATACCCAAGGATCGTATCGGTGAGTCTGATCGCAGCCGATTCGATGGTGATGGTTCCCATAGGCGCTGGCCATAGACGTCATGAACCAATTTCGAGGGCCTCGGCCAAGGCTTCATCGCGGGCGTAGCCAACGATCGATCCGACCGCGGGGTCGATCTTTCCGGTGACTTTTGCGCAGAGATCAATCAGATCGATGCAAATCGCAATCAGGCGGCAGGCGTCGGCCTGGGTCAACCTGACCTCTTCACCGCTCGCCTCCGACGGCCTTGACCGCTCATACAGCATCGTCGAATTTATGGACATCTCCGCCTCGCGCCCAAACCGCAGCTTTGTCCCGTTACTAATGTACCATAAGAATGCCCTGACAATCAACAAATATGTGGAGGCGGAAGGAAGAACAGCCCTCAACGCGCGGCATCGGGGCCGCTTTCCTTTCGTTTTGGGAAGGAAATATCGATGAAAAGCCCAACGCACAAGCGGGGACATCGCGCTCTCGGCGCCGCTGAACGGCGGCGCCATGGCCGGATGCACGGGCGCAGAGAACCGCGGCTTCACATCGCCGCGAATGGAGCCGAGCGATGAATGTTAGCGACCTCATCGCAATCGACGTGCACACACATGCCGAGGTTTCGTGCCGCGAGCCTCCGGACGCTTTCTGGCAGCCCTACGAGGCCGCCGCGAACCAATACTTCAAGGCCGGCAGGCGTCCGACAATCCCCGAGACCATCGCCTATTATCGCGAGCGCCGGATCGGTCTCGTGATGTTTACAGTCGACAGCGAGTTCGAGATCGGCGCGCGACGCAT
>DATNBG010000491.1:0-2953 GCA_035572075.1 Roseiarcus sp.
CGAAGCGACCCGCCCCGGCATGAGTGTCGATGAACCGAAAGGGGCTTTCCTTCCGGGCCAGATAAACGAGAACGCTCGCCAGAACGGCGTGCTTGAGCACATCGGCGAAATTGCCGGCATGAAAGGCGTGGCGATAGTTGATGGCGGTCCCTCCATCCTCTCGCGGCCGAATTCGCCACAGGACGCCCGGGAATGCAACCGACGCGCGAGTTCAGTGCAAACAAGCGCAAATTAAACCAAGCAAAATAGCTTGGATTAGCTTGGATTAGCTTGGATTAATTTGGTTTAGCTTGGCCGAATCGGGACTTTTCAATGGGTTACGGCCGAAAAAATTAAAAAATTTTTCTCCAGCTTGAACTCGCGCGGCGAGTTGTGGGCGGACCGTTCAAACAGCCTGCGGCCTCCTTCTCCCGCCGGTCGAGAGTGATTCCGACAATAGGAATACCGATAGATCGAATTTCTGTTTTTGTCAAGAAAATCCGCCTAACTCCGCAGCGTGGGCGCTGCCGCAGCGTCAGCGCACCGGCGCGATCACGATCGATCCGCGCTGGCAGGTGTGGCGCGCGACCTTGCGGCATAGGGCGTAGGACGAGAGGTCCTTGGCGATGCAGAAGCGCACGTCCATCAGTTCCCCGTTGCTGCAGGTGACCGCCATATTGTCGGCGCGCAGATTGGGGTTCGCCTCGATGAAAGCGCGCTCGACCTCTTCCGGCGCCAGCCGCAACGGGTGAGCCGGCGCCTTGAACATTGGCGGGATATTCAGCCGCGCCTTCACCTCGCGGACGGTGGCGAAATAGTCACGCGCGCTCAAGCCGGTGCAGGTTCCATGCTTGCGGTATTCGTAAGCCGCGAGGCGATCGTTCGGATAGACGCTGTGCTCGCCGGCGAGATCGGCGGGGGTCGCGTCCGTCCCTAAGCACGATTCCGGATTGGGGCGATATTCATTGTTCGGCCACAGCCCATGGACGACGAAGCCGTCGCCCGAGCCGGTTGCGCATTCCGGCGATGAGGTCTCCTGGCCGCCGAGGTCACAGAAGCCGGGGGCCCACGACAGCGTCATCACATAATAATCGAACTGCGCGGTCGCGACGGGCGGCGCGGTCTCGGCGAGAGCATCAAGCGACGGGCCGGCCAGCGCCAAACTCAAGGCGAGCCCGAGCGCGAGACGCGGCATCCCTTCCCGCCTTCCGGCCGTCAATAGCCCGGTTTGAGGCCGTATTCGGCGAGCCACTTCGTCTTGCCGATCTCCCGCTCGAGGATGGGGCGGATGACCTCGCAATCGGGCGCGTAGGCCAAGCTCGGGTCGACGCCGACGACGCACCATTCCACGCCCCAGGTGACGCCGATAATGCCGGTTTGCGTCGCCACGGCGTAGACGACGGTTCGGGTCCTCCGGTCGGACATCGCGGCGCGGGCGACGCAATAACGACGCGGAATGTAGGAGAGGCCGTTGGACCGGAAGCCGATTTCGCGCACGCGATCGAAGCCGCCGATCGCCAGATTCGGATCCCAGAACTCGCGCTGGGTCTGACCGAAGCGGCTCATGATCGTCGACAGGACGCTCGGGTCGTTGCAGGCGGGCATATCGTTGAAAAACGGCGCCCAGCGCGCCTCGGCTGGCGTGTCGTAGAGGTTGAGGGGGGCCGGGCCGCCGCCGCCAGCGCGAGCCAGCGAGCAGAGCGAAAGAAGGGTCAAAAAGCCCCAGATCAAGCGGTTCATGCGTTCCCCTCGCCCCGAAGGTCATTCGGCCGCTTGGCGGCCGGCAAGCCGACAATGAGGCCCTTCGCCTGCTAAATCAAGAATTCTGACCGGCGAAAACCGACGCGCGCCGTCGCTTAGGGTATCTCGATGACCATGCCGTCCTCGGCCGGCTCGCAGCCCGCAAGGCTGGCGCGGTCCCGCGACAGCATGTCCGGCGACATGTGGGTCAATACGACCTTCTTCGCGCCGATGTCCGCGAGGCGCTCCCGGAGGCTGGCGAAGTCGAGATGAAACGGCGTCTTTTTCTCGAAACAATAGGCCTCCGCCAGGAGCAGGTCGGCGCGGCGGCCGATGTTTACGATGGCCTCGGTCCATGCGGTGTCGCCGGTGTAGGCGATCACCCGCCCGTCGCAGTCGAGCCTAAGGCCCAGGGAGGGGGAGCCGCTCGGATGGTCGACCGCATGGCCCGTCACGACGGCGCCGGCCGCGGGCACATGGGCCGGCTGCTCCGGCTCGATTTCGACGACCTCGAGAGGGAAGTTGCGGCGGGCCCGCGACGAGCCGGGGAAGCTCGCCTCCATGAGGGTCTCGAGGCGCGCGCCGAGACCGTGAGGCCCGACAATGGTAAGCGGCGACGTCCGGCGGCTGACCAGTTGGGCGTCCAGGATGAAGAACGCCAGACCGCCGAAGTGATCGCCGTGAAGATGGGTGAGGACAATCGCCGCGATCCGGTTGGGATCGAGGCCATGGCGGCGGACCGAAATCATCGCCGAAGCGCCGCAGTCGATCAGGAAGCCCGGCCCCGCGCGCAGCACGGCGAAGCAGGTGTGGAACCGGCCTCCCGACCCGAAGGCGTCGCCCGATCCGAGAACTTGAACGATCATGGCCGCGGGCTTCTATCAGGACGAGACTAAAGCGGGATGACTTGAGGTTGATCCAAAGCCGTCATCGCGAGCCCGAGCGAAGCGAGGGCGTGGCGATCCAGAGGAACGGAGGGCGCCCGGCGGCTCCTGGATCGCCGCGTCGGCCTTCGGCCTCCTCGCGATGACGATTCGGCTCGAACGCATCATGCTCTAGACCGGCGGGATCGGGACCGGCTCGCGGCGCGATACCAGCGCGGCGGACGCGCTGACCTTGGCGTTGTGAAAGTGAAGCAGAAGCGGCGTCTTGCCTTCTCGCCCGCCTCTCCGGCCTCAGGAGAGCCGGCGTTTGATCTCGCCGATCTCGCGCGCGACCAGATCAGCGCCCGCGG
>DATNBG010000492.1:0-2285 GCA_035572075.1 Roseiarcus sp.
GGCTGCGGCCGGACGAGATCGACCGAGAGCAGCCCTTGCATGAGCTCGGCGCTCCTGACCTCGATGCCCTCGGCGAGGAGGAAGGCGCGCTGAAACTGCCTGGCGGCGATGCCGCGATGCAGATAGTCCCGCGTCTTCTCCTCCTTTTGCCGGCCGCGGATCGAGAGCTGGTTCTCCTCGACCGTGACCTCGATCTGATCCTCCGAGAATCCGGCCACGGCAAGCGTGATGCGCAACCTTTCCGGCTCGCCGCCGTTCGCCGCGATCCGCTCGATATTGTAGGGCGGATAGCCGTCGGTTCCCGCCCTGGAAACCTTGTCCAGCGCCCGCTCCAGGTCGTCGAAGCCGAGCAGCAACGGAGAGGTCAGCGCCGTCACACGCACCATTTTCGAAGCCCCCTTTAAGGCGCTTCCCGGAACTTCAGGCCTTACCTAAGCGCCCGGTCCGGTTCTTGCCGTTAACCATCCGGACCCATGCAAAGCTCCGGACCGGGTGGATATAGGGCCGACAATTCAACGTTCAAGGCGCCGGTCGCGGCCGCGGAACAGCCTATCCCCGGCGAGTTTACGACAATTCCGTTAAAATGCTGCGCTCGAAACCTGAACCAATCGTTTATGCTTGGCCTCTTTGGGCGGAGGGCGAGGGTTCTTGACGAGGAACAAGCCGGGTTCAAGCAGGCTCGGAACCAAGCGGCAGTGCCTGGCCTGCGGCGCCAAATATTACGACCTTAACCGCAAGCCGCCGGTCTGCTCGCGCTGTGGCGCGACGCCTGAGCCAAAGCGCGCGAGCGAACAACCAAATGTGGAAGCGGCCGCCAGGGATGCGGCAGGCCCGGCGCCGCCCTCCACCGCGCCCAAGGCAGCCTCGCGACCGATCGGCCGGGAATGGTCGCGCGAGCAGGCGGCGGCGATCGACGAGGTCGGGCGCTGGCTCAAACGCGGCGAGCCCCAGGTATTCCGCCTGTTCGGCTATGCCGGCGTCGGCAAGACCACGCTCGCGCGCCACATCGCCGAGGGCGGGCGCGGCGAGACGGCGTTCGCCGCCTTCACCGGCAAGGCCGCGCTGGTGATGCGGTCGAAGGGCTGCGCGGGGGCGACCACCATCCACGCGCTGATCTATCGCGCGAGCGAGGGGACGGAAGGCGAGCCCACCTTCACCCTCAACGCCGACGGGCCGGCCTCGAAGGCGGGCCTCATCGTGATCGACGAGTGCTCGATGGTTGACGCCGAGCTCGCGCGCGACCTCCTCTCGTTCGGCAAGCCGATCTTGGTGCTGGGCGACCCGTTCCAGCTGCCGCCGGTCAAAGGCGGCGGTTTCTTCACCGACGCCGCGCCGGACGTGATGCTGACCCAGATCCATCGCCAGGCGCAGGACAATCCGATCATCCGCCTGTCCGAGGTCGTCCGCTCGGGCGGCGACCTCGGCTTCGGCGACTATGGCGAGACGCGGGTCATCAAGCGCGCCGCGGTCGATGCGGATCAGGTGCTCGGCGCGGACCAGGTTCTGGTCGGGACAAACCGCACGCGGCGCGCCTACAACCAGCGCATGCGCGATCTCAAGGGTTTCGCCGAGCCTCTGCCGGTCGCCGGCGACCGGCTGGTCTGCTTGCGCAACGACCGCGCCAAAGGGCTCATCAACGGGGGCCTGTGGCGGGTCGAGACGCTCGGCGGGGTGAAGAAGGATTTTGTCAGGATGACCCTGCGCCCGGAGGACGAGGGCGCGCGCCCGGGCGTCAAGGTCGCGGTGCTGAAAGCGTTCTTCGAGGGCAAGGAGGGAGACCTCGGCTTCGCGCTGAGGCGGGAATCGGACGAGTTCGACTATGGCTACGCGCTCACCGTCCACAAGGCGCAGGGGTCGCAATGGGACGACGTGATGCTGTTCGACGAAAGCTTCGCCTTCCGGGAGCATCGGGCGCGCTGGCTCTATACCGGGCTCACGCGGGCGGCGAAGCGGCTGACCGTGGTGAGGTGAGTGGGCGGGCGCCGATCAAACCCGGAAGACTCTCGACATCCGCGCCGCCTTGCTGGTAGGATTGACGCTGCGGCGCCGGAGACATTCCCATGGCCAATTCCCTTGCGACAAGGGCGGCGCGCGTATGCGCCGCGGCGACGCTCGTCTTCTCCCTTGGCCTTGCGCCATCTTACGCCCGCATGGGCGGGGCGGGCGGAGGGCCGTTCGCCAGACCGGCGTCCGGGTTCGGTCATCCGCATTTCGCCGCGCACGGGTTCAACCGGCCGGTCGGCCTCAACCATTTCGGCTTCCACCGTTTCGGCCCGAACCGGTTC
>DATNBG010000493.1:0-2750 GCA_035572075.1 Roseiarcus sp.
AGGTCGGTCACGCCGGTCACCGGCCTGCCGTCGAGCGCGATGACGAGGTCGCCGGACAAGAGCCCCGCATGCGCTGCCGGCCCCGCCTGGTCGACCGTGAGCAGCCGCGCGCCCGTCGCCTGTTCGAGACCGAGTCTGAGCCCGATGCGGCGCGGGATCGCCGTGGTCGCGGCGCCGACCCCGATATAGGCCCGCCGCACCCGCCCGTGGCGGGCGATCTCGCCGGCGACGAAGCTCGCGGTGTTGGACGCAACCGCGAAGCAGATGCCCTGCGCGCCCATGATGACGGCGGTGTTGACGCCGATCACCTCGCCCGCGGACGACATCAGCGGCCCGCCCGAATTGCCGGGGTTGAGCGGGGCGTCGGTCTGCACCACGTCCTCGATCATCCGCCCCGTGCGCGACTGCAGCGAGCGGCCGAGCGCCGAGACCACGCCCGCCGTCACCGTCGCGTCGAAGCCGAGCGGATTGCCGATCGCGATCGCGATCTGGCCGCGCCTGAGCTTCGAACTGTCGCCGAGCCTGGCCGCCGGGAGCGAGACGTCGGCCTCGACCCTGAGCAGCGCCAGATCGGTGTCGGGATCGTCGCCGAGCACCCGCGCCTGAAGATCGCGCCCTTCGAGCGTGATGAGATTGACCGTCCGCGACCCCTGGACCACATGGCTGTTGGTAAGGGCGAGGCCGTCGGAGGAAATAATGACGCCTGAGCCTGAGCCGGCGCTCCGGCCCTGCTTGCGCACGTCGACGCGCACCACGCTCGGTCCGACCCGCTCGACCACGCCGCTGACCGTGCGCGAATAATCGTCGATGAGAGACGCATCGTCGGGGGCGGGCGCGGCGCCGGGACCCTGGTTTGGACTGTCGGGATCGAGCGCCAGAATTGCAGTGGGAAATGGGGAAGGATCAATCATTGCGGCGATATGGTGACGGGGGGTGAAGCGCGCAAGCGCGGGCCGGCTCGAGGCGACGCTCCGTGTCCCGCGGGCCTCGTCCTGAGCGCCTCGAAGGACGATTCCACAACGCGTATGCTGGGCCTCGTTGACAAGAGGCGGTATCCCGTAAAATCTGGCTCTTGGCTGGAGGGGGTCGGACGATGATCGCTGCATTCCGTCGCATCGCGGCTCTGATCGCCTGGGTCGCCCTCGCGTCGGCAGGTCCGGCGCGCGCGGACAGACTGCCGAGTTTCGAAGTCGACAGCGCCCCGCAGGCCCACCGCCAGATCGGTGAGGCGATCGGTCCGACCACGCCGGAAGCCCTCGAAAGCGCGCCGAAGCTCGCGGCGATCATCGACGGCGGAGTCGAGCGCGCGATCGTCTCGCGCCCGAATCGCGACAACGGCGAGGCGGTCGAATGGCGCGTCGACGTGAAGAGCGGCGGTGGGCCGGAGACGGGCTTTTTCCAGCCCGCGGCGCTCGAAGCCGCCCTCGCCAAGATCGGATCCCGGCTGGGGCCGGAGGCGCGATTTCTTCGCCTCGTCGTGGCGTCAAACCGGATGTGGATCACGGTCGGCGATCCGCGCGAACCCCGAAAACTCGCCGGCTACCAGTATTTCGACGGCGCCGTCTCCGAGAGCGACGACCCGACGTTCGACGCGGCCAACCGCGGCTTCGACGACCAGTGGTTCTGGCGGCTCGACGCGGTCACGCCCGCATTCTTCAGCGCGCTCGAAGCGCTCGAAGCGCGGGCCAAGACCCGGGTCGACATGCCGGCCGGCAAGGTCGAACTGATCATTTTCTCCAAGGACCGGCATTATCATCCGACCAACACGGAACTCGTGGTCGAAATCCGCGTCGTGACCGACGGCAACCACAGGGATCTCACAATGTTCGGCCTCGACGGGCGCGATCTTTCGCTTCACGACCTCGATCGTTAGGGATGGCGTGTGAGCTGAGCCGCACGACCGAAGGCGCGCTCTCTAGCGTCTTTCGAGGCCGCTTCCAGGCGCTTCAGCAAGAGGTCGCTGGGACGGCTTTCAAACCTTGCCAGCCTCAAGCGAATGGCTCAGATACCGGCGGAACGCTTCGCGCATCTTGGCGCCGGACGGCGTGAACGCCGCGGGCGGCTGGCGCGCCTGGCGCTGAAACCGAAGGTTCGATGGCTCTCACCGATCCCGCCGCTCGCCCCGACCGTCTCTCCGATTCGCGGCCGCCGGTCACGTTCGCCGCGAGCGCCGCGCTGATCTGCCTCAACGAGGCGGCCTGCATCGGCAAATGCCTGGAAAGCCTTCGCGGCTTCGCCGAGATCGTCGTCGTCGACTCGGGCTCGACCGATGGGACGCTCGCCATCGTCGACGATTTCGCGGCCCGCGGCTTTCCGATCCGGCTCATCCGCCAGGCCTGGCTCGGCTACGCGAGGCAGAAGCAGTTCGCGCTCGACCAGACGACAGAGCCGTGGGTGTTCAGCATCGACGCGGACGAGTGGCTCGACGAGGAGCTGCGCGCCTCGCTGCCGCGCCTGATGAGCGTCGGCGAGAGCATCGCGGGCTGGAAGGTGCGCCGATCGCTGACCCTCTACGGGCAAGCAAAGCCGGTTAGCCGCTGGACAAGGCCCGAGCATATCCTGCGCCTCGTGCGGCGGGGCAGGGCGCGCTTCGATCCTTCGCTCATCGTCCACGAGGGTCTTGTCGCCGATGACGGCGAGACGCCGATCGCGCGCTCAGGCCTTCTCAGGCACGAGCGCAGCCTGCCGCTCGACCAGCAGATGAAGAAGGAAATCGCCTACGCGCGGCTCAAGGCCGAGCAGCGGCTGAA
>DATNBG010000494.1:0-3927 GCA_035572075.1 Roseiarcus sp.
CGGACAAGCCGGGAAGCGAGGCCAAAAGGCCGCGCACGGCGATCGAAGCCGCGCTTCTCGAGGCGTTCGCGCGCGCGCTGGGGGAGGCGCTCGAGGCGGCCTTCGCGCCGCTCGCTCCGATCGCGCTTCGCTTCGAGCGGCTCCTTGCGCTCGGCGATCCTTTCGCGCTCGGCCGGCGCGACGGCGAGGCGGCGGCGGCGCGGTTTTCGCTTGGGCTGAACGGCGGCGACTGCGAGGGCGTTCTCCTGTTGCCGCAGGCGTTTCTCATGGGCCTCCGCGCCGAGCTCGCGCGCGATCCCGAGGCCGAGGCGCTGCCCGCGGACCGGCGCTGGTCGCAACTGATGGAAGTCGGCGTGCAGCAGACGAAGCTGCCGGTGACCGCCGTGCTGGAGGAGGTCGAGATGAGTCTCGGCGATGTCGCCAGGTTTCACGCGGGCGCGCTCCTGCCGCTGCAATGCAAGGATTTCACCGCCATTCGGCTCGAATGTTCGGGGCGGGGAATGTTCGCCTGCAAACTCGGCGAGGCGGCCGGCCGCTACCGGCTCGAAGTCGAGAGCGCGATCGAGCACGGATACGTAGCCAAGCCGTAACGAAGGCGACTCCTGTCGCCGCCTCAGAAATCCGAGATCATCGAGCAAGACCGGAAGCCCATGGACGAAGCCGCCATCCCCCCCGAGCCGACGAGCGCCCCAGCCCAGCCGAAGGGAGAGCCCGTCGCGGGCCCTCCCAATCTCAGCGCGATCCTATCGATCCCGGTCACGGTGCAGGTCGTCCTCGGCTCGACGTCGCTCCCGGTCGCAGGCCTGATGAAGCTCGCCCGCGGCGCCATCGTCTCGCTTGATCAGCGGGTCGGCGATCCGGTCGACGTGGTGGTGAACGGCACGGTGGTCGCGCGCGGCGAGATTGTCGTCGTGGACGATGCGAACCAGCGATTCGGCGTGTCGCTCATCGAGGTGGTCGCCGGCGCGGGTTTCAAACCGCCGCTGCACACGACGCCGGAGAGCGGCCATGCCTGAGGCGGAGATCGACGGCGAGAGGGAGCTCACCGGACCTGAAAAGGCCGCGGCCCTGCTGCTCACGATGGGCAAGCCGCCCGCCGCCCGGCTCATCAAGCAATTCGATTCCTCGGACGTGCAAGCGGTGGCGCGCGCGGCGGCTTCGCTTGGCGCGATCCCGGCCGCCGCTCTCGACCGGCTGGTCGACGAGTTCGCCGCCGACTTCTCCGCCGGCGCCGATCTCATCGGCGGCGCGGGCCAGGTCAAGAGCCTGCTCGACGGCGCGCTGCCTGCCGAAGAGATCGCCGGCATTCTCGGCGCTCCACCCGGCGAAGCCGATGAGCCCGATGTCTGGCGGACGCTGGCGCAAGCGCCGGAAGGCGCGATCGTTGCGCTCTTGATGGCCGAGCGGGCGGCGACCGCGACCTATATCCTCTCCAAGCTCGAGCGTTCGGTCGCGGCGAAGGTTGTCGCCGCGCTGCCGCGCGATCGGCGCAACGCCGCTCTCTGTGGGCTCGTCGCGCCGCTCGAGGTGACGCCGCTCGTCGCCCGGCTGATTGAAGAGGCGGTCGGACAAGCGCTGAAAGAAGCGCCGAAATCGGCGGCCGACGCCGAGGGACGGAGCCGCCTCGCAGGAATCATCAACGGCCTCGATCCGGAGGAGGCCGAGGACGCGATGCGCGCGCTCGCTGAAGTCCGCCCGAAAGACGCGGCGATCGTGAAAACGATGCTCTTTTCGTTCGTCGACCTGCCGAAACTCAGCGAGCGCGCCCGGGCCCTGCTGTTCGACCGCGCGTCGATCGACATCGTCGTCATGGCGCTCAGGGGGACGGACGCGGACTTCCGCGACACGGTGCTGTCGTCCATGCCGTCGCGCGGACGCCGGCTGGTCGAAGGGGAGCTCAATTCCGGCGCGTTCGCGCCGCCGCAAGAGGTGGCGAAGGCGCGCAAGGCCATCGCCGAAATCGTGCTCGGAATGGCGAGCCGCAACGAGATCGAGCTCGGCGGCCCTCCGGCCGCAGAAGCCGCATGAGAGTGGGCGCGACCCGGCCCGCGTCGGCCGAGACGCAGATGAGCGATGAGCGCCGACGTCGATCCTGAGGACAAAACCGAGGAGCCGACGGAAAAGCGGCTCCATGACGCGGTCGAGCGCGGCGAAGTCGCCTTTTCCCGCGAGGCGCCGCTGTTCGCCTCGCTGTCGGCCGCTCTGATCGCGCTCATTTTTATCGTCCCTTCGCGCGCCGAAGCCCTTCTCACCGCGCTCGCCGGACTGATCGGCGACCCGGCCGGCTGGCGGATCCGCCGCGGCGAGGACGTGCTCGCTCTCGCCGCGCCCATCGTGTCGGCCGCCGCGCATTTTCTTCTGCCGGCGGTCGCTCTGCTCACCGCGGCGGGCGTTCTCGCGTCCGCGGCCCAGAGCCCGCCCCGCATCGTTCCCGACCGGATCCTGCCGGACGCCTCACGCGTCTCGTTGCGCAAGGGCTTCCGCCGGGTGTTTGGCGCTCGCGGCTGGACGGAGTTCCTGAAGAGCCTCGTCAAGCTCGCCGCGGTGATCGCGGTCGCGATGATGATGCTGATCGGCCAGAAGGCCGTCCTGCTCACGGCGATGGACGCCGATCCGGGGATGCTGCCTCAGCGCGTGCTCGACCTTGCCGTCAAAACGATCGCCGCCGTCATGGTCGCGACGGTCGCGGTCGCCGCCGCCGACCTCGCCTGGTCGCGAATCTTATGGCGGCGCGACCATCGGATGAGCAAACAGGAGGTCAAGGAGGAACTGAGGCAGGCCGAGGGAGACCGAATGGTCAAGGCCCGCTTGCGCTCGCTCCGCCTCGATCGCTCGCGCAAACGCATGCTGTCCGCAGTCCCACGCGCGACGATGGTCGTGGTGAACCCGACCCATTACGCGGTCGCCATGCGATATGTCCGCGCCGAGGGCGGCGCGCCGATCGTGGTCGCCAAGGGGGCCGATTTCATCGCGCTGAAGATCCGCTCGATCGCCGAGGAGCACGCCATTCCGGTGATCGAGGACAAGCCGCTCGCCCGCTCGCTCCATGCAGCCGTCGACGTCGATCGCCCGATTCCGGCGGAATTCTATCGCGCCGTCGCCGAGATCGTCCACTTGATCCAGCAAAGGAAGGCTCAATGGGCCCAGCCACGACATTGAACGCGCGAGGGCGAGGTCCACGACCGCGTCGCTCGCTCATGCGCGAGCAGATCATCGCCGATGCGCTGGTGGGCGTCGCCAGCGAGCTCAGGTTGACCGACGCGGCGGAACTCATGTCGATGATCAAGAACGACCAGGCGGCGAACATCGCCGACCTGGTCAATTCGTCGACCGAGCTCTTCTTCAGGAGTGGAACGCTGCGCTACGCTCTCTCGGCGAGCTTCAAGGCGCCGTGGGACGCGACGCCGGCGGTCGAGATCGACATGGAGTTTCGCCACGCCGGCGTCTCGGCGTTCTTTCGCCTGAAGATCGGGGAGCGCCGCGCGGGAGTCGAGATCGTCGACATCCTTTTCGACGAGCAGGGGCTCGACGACTTCGCCAAGGCTGAGCGCCTTTCCGGCGCGCTTAAGAGCGCGCGGCTCTAGGCCGCGATGGCCCCGGCAAGCCTCGTGCAAGGCCCGTCGCCGAGGATCGATCCAATCCCGGTTCAGGAATGGCGTTCCATTGTCGCAGATCTACCTCTTCCAGGTCGCCGCCCAAAAGGCGCAATGGCTGTCGGCGCGCCAGACGGCGATCGCCGGCAACGTCGCCAACGCGAACACGCCCGGCTATCGCGCGCTCGACATCCAGCCGTTTTCCGCCGTGCTCGATTCGTCGCCGATCGAACTGGCGACGACCAACCCCGCCCACCTGTCGGCGCGTCCATCGGAGGCGGGGGCCTTGCGCGAGATCGAGGTTGACCCGGCGGAACAGACATTGTCCGGCAAT
>DATNBG010000495.1:0-14509 GCA_035572075.1 Roseiarcus sp.
AAGAAACAGCAGGCTGAGCGCCGCCCCAATCGCCTGCAGCATGATCCAGAAGACCAGCGACCCGCGCGATTCTCCGTGTATGGGCCCAGCGAAGTCGTCACGCGCGAACAGGCAGGCGACGGGCAGGATCAGCGCGGTTGCGACCAGCATCGCCGCCGAAATCCCGTCCGCCTCGAGCGCGATGCCGAGCGGCGGGGCAATCCCGCCCACCACATAGACAAGCGGCGCGCCGCTCCGCCAGACGAGCGAAGCGACGGCGAGAGCGATAGCAAGCCAAACCGGCGACATCGCGAGCGCGACCCGCCCGGCCCAGCGCCCTCCGAGCGCGAAGGACAGGATCATTCCGGCGATGGGCGTGAGGATCATCGGAACCAGCAGGAGCCCGCCGGCCGTGGTCGCAGGCTCAGGCGTCATCAGCCCTCGCCGCCCGCTCCTTGGTCCAGACCTCGGGGTCGAGCGCCGCCTTGCCCGGCCGCCTCCTGAAGGCCCGAAATGGCGAACCAGAGAAGGAGGAGACACAGAAAGCGGGGCGAGATTGCTCGCGCGATTGGCCCTAGCCGCCCGACAGCGTCCCGGCTCGGCCGGCGCCCATTTCCGATCCGACGCTGCTCAGGCGTTCCGTCATGGACACTCCCTCCGCAATCGCCTCGCGGAAACCACGCTCGCCCGTTTCGTCATCGGGCGGCGCGATCCCCAACCTCGCCGGCATCGTTCAAATTTGCCCACGCGAGTCCGATTGTCAATTTTGGCCCCAATGCCAAAGCCATTCCTCGGGGACTAAAGGGCGAGCGAATGCTCGGTCCGGGCGGGAACGCGATGCGGCCGCTTTGCGCCTTCACCAGGCCGACCAGCCGGCGTCGACCGTGACGGTTGCGCCATGCACGGAGTCGGAATCCGCGCTGGCGAGATAGACGGCCGTTCCCGTCAGTTCCTCCGGTTGCAGGAAGTCGCGGCCCGTCGGGGTCAGCGCGCGCATCTGCGCAATATACGCGCCCATGCCGGGGCCGCGCAGATGGGCGTTGAGCGGCGTCGCGATGTTGCCGGGCGCGAGCGAGTTGACGTTGATGTTGTACTTGCCGATCTCGACGGCGAGCGCGCGGGTGAGGTTTTCGAGTCCGCCCTTCGAGGCGCAATAAGCCGGGCAGTTTGGACCCGCGCCAATGCCCCAGATCGACGTTACGTTGATCACCTTGCCGCGCCCCTTGCGCCTGAACTCCGGCAGGCAGGCTTGAGTGAGAAAGAAGGCGCCCTTGAGGTTGAGGTCGAGCTGCGCGTCCCATTTCTCCTCGGTCGTCTCCTCGATCGAAGCGGTATGCATAATGCCCGCGTTGTTGACGAGAATGTCGACCCCGCCCAAACGCCCGGTCACCTCGTCCACGAGGCGCCTGATCTCCGCGACCTTCGCGCAATCGGCGACGAAGGCCTGCGCTTTGCCGCCATTGTCGCGGATCGCGGCGGCGACGCCCTCCGCCCGCTCCGGGCTGTGAGAGGAGACGATGGCGACGGCGGCGCCCTCCACGGCGTAGCGCTCCGCGATCGCCTTGCCGATCCCCTGCGTCGAGCCCGTGACCAGCGCAACTTTTCCTGCGAGCCTCATCGGTCGCCTCCTCTTCGACGCGGGCTGCCCGAGAGCGGGCGATCCTTACTTCAAGGTCACGAGCCGATCCGGACTCTTGACCTCTATCTCAACGAACGCCATCGGCTTGTCGCCGCCGTTCATCACGTCATGAGTGACGCCGGCGGGACGCATGTAACTGTGGCCGGCGGAGAAGCTCAGCTCCGTGACCTTCTCGCCGTCATGGACGCGCATGCGCGATTCTGTCAGCAGCACGACGAAATACGGCCATCCGTGCTGATGCCAGCCGGTGACCGCTCCCGGCGGGAAGTCCCAGCGGGTGATGCGAACGACGTCGTCGTCCTGCAGCGCGGTGGGAACGGCGGGAATATCGCACTTGAACGCCATGTCAGACGTCTCCCTGTTTCACGTCCGCGTTCGCCGCAGCCGGTCGAGAAAAATCGCGAGGATGAGGACACAGCCGAGCAGGATCTGCTGGATGTAGCCGCCCACCTCCAGGAGATCCATCGAGTTCGACAGCATCGTCACGAACAGGGCGCCGAAGACGACGGCGCCGACGCCGCCGACGCCGCCCTGCAGGCTGACGCCGCCGATCACCGCCGCCGCGATGCTCTCCAGCATCAGGCTGCCGCCGAGATTGGGCTCGCCGGAGCCGGTGCGCGCCGTCAACATCAGCCCGCCGAACGCCGCCAGCAGCGAGCAGGCCAGATAGGCTAGGAATAAATAGCGCCGACTCGGCAGGCCGGCGACGCGCGCCGCCCGCGGATTGGCGCCGATGATGTAGAGCGATCGCCCGAAGATCGTGTAGTTGAGCAGGAAATACAGCGCGACGGCGATGACGATTGCGATCGTGATCGGGATGGAGACGCCGGGAATCAGCACCCCATTGTAGAACAGCCGGCTGAAGACGTCGGGAACGTTGAACACCGGACTTCCGCCAGAAATCGTCGTCGAAAGCCCGAGGCAGATGTTGAGACTGCCGAGCGTGACGACGAACGGATTGATCGCGAGCCAGGAGACGAAGCCGCCGTTGAACAGGCCCACGAGCGCTCCGACCCCGAGTCCCGTCGCGAGCCCAGCGGCGACGACGACGGCGTCAGGCGAGCCCGTTTTCGCCAGCCCGGTCATGGCGAGCGCGCTCGCCACGCTGACCGTGGAAACCGCGGCGCCCAGCGACAAATCGAAACCGCGCGTCAGAATGACCATCATCTGCGCGCAGGCGAAGACGAAGATATAGCTCGATTGATCGAGGACGTTGACGACGTTGCGAAGCGACAGCACGCGGGGCGCGAAGGCGTAGACCGACAGCTCCATGACGATCATGAGCAGCGGCAGGCTGAACACCAGCAGCCAGTCGAGCAGACCTCGACGCTGGGCGGCGTCGGACGCGAGGGCCGCGTCAGTCAACGGACGTCCTCCGCCTGGCGATCTCCTCCAGAGCCACCGCGAATACGACGATGAGGCCGAGGAAAATCGTCTGGATGCGAGGATCGACGCGCAAGAGATCCATGGCGTTGGTGAGGATGAGCAGAAAGAACGCCGCCAGCGTCACCATTTCGACCCGGCCGACGCCGCCCTTGAGACTCACCCCCGCGATCACCGCCGCGGCGATGCTTTCGAGCGTCAGCTGCGCGCTGATCACCGCCTGTCCCGAGCCGATCTGCGCGGTGAGCCCGAGCCCCGAGACGGCGGCCAGGAGCGAGCAAGCAGCATAGGCGAGCACGAGATAGGTCTTGGTGCGCACGCCCGAGACCGTGGCGGCGTGAAAATTGCCGCCGATCGCGTAGAGATAGCGGCCCATTTTGGTGAAGTTCTGCATGAACCAGACCAGCGCGACGATGAGCGCGGCGAGATAGACGGCCGGGGGAAGCCGCAGCCAGAGGCCGCGGCCGAATCCGTCGACATAGGCCTTCGGCATGCCATAGACGGGAATGCCGTTGGTCAAGAGCAGCGCGACGCCGGTGGCGATCGACATCGAGCCGAGCGTGACGATGAAGGGCGAGACGCGCAGGAACGCCACACTCAAGCCGTTGACGAGGCCGACAGCCAAACCGCTGAGGAGGCCCGCCAACACGCCGAGAAGCACGACGACGGCGGTCTGCCCCGGCGCGACGCCGTTGGCCCAGACCATGGTCAGCGCGCTGACCACGCTCGCCAGCGGGACGACGGCGCCGACCGACAGGTCGAAGCCGCCCACGATCAGCACCATCATCTGCCCGGCGGAGATGATGACCAGATAGGACGAGCTGCGCAACACGTTGAGGACGTTCTGCAACGACAGGAAACGCGGAACGAACAGCGCGAGAACGACGACCAGCGCGACCAGGACGACGGGAAGAAAGCCGACGCTGTCGTAGACGCGCAGCAGCCTCTGCGAGAACGACGGCGTGGCGGCGCGGGGGAGAGCCTGCGACATGGTCAGCGCTCCGGCGCGCCGCGCGAGGACGGTTCCGCGGCATCCTCGCGGAAGAAATGCGACAGCACCGCCTGTTCGTTGATCTCGGCGCCGGTCAGCTCCGCCACCATCCGCGACCGGTGCATGACATAGACTCGATGAGAGAGATGCAAGACCTCCGGCAGTTCCGACGAAACGAGAACGATGGCGGCTCCGGTCGCCACGAGCTCCTTCATCAGCGCGTAGACCTCCGTTTTGGCGCCGACATCGATGCCGACGGTCGGTTCGTCGAAGAGATAGACGTTGATGTCGCGGGTGAGCCCGCGGGCCAACAGCACCTTCTGCCGGTTGCCGCCCGAGAAATTGGCGACCGCGCGCTCAATATGCGGCGGACGCAGCTTGAGCCGATTGGCGATGGATTGAATCGCTTGCCGCTCGCTCGCTCGCCGAAGTACGCCGCCACGCGCGAAGGTCGGCAGGTCCAGCGCGGCCATCGACGCGTTCTCGCGCACGGGCCGGCCGAGCGCCAGTCCCTCCAACACGCGGTCCGAGGGGAAATAGCAGAGGCCGCGCTTCAGCAACCCCGACGGGGTCGGCTGCGTCACGACGGCGCCGTTGACGCGAACGGCGCCCGCCTCGACCTGCTCCAGGCCGTAGACAGCCCTGACCAGCTCCGACTTGCCGCAGCCGACGAGCCCCGCGACGCCGGTGATCTCGCCGGCTCTCGCGTGGAAGCTGACGTCGCAGACCGTCCGATTGGCCAGCGTCAGCCCCTCGACCTCCAGCAGCTTTTCCCCAGGATGCGCTTCGATATGCGGGAACAGGACCTCGATCTTGCGACCCGTCATCAGTTCGACGAGGTCGCCTTCGGAGACATCGGCGGCGTTGACCGTCGTGATCTTGCGCCCGTCGCGCAACACCGTGATGCGGTCGGCGATCTGCTTGATCTCGCGCATGCGGTGCGAGACATAGATGACGCCGACGCCCGACGCCTTGACCTTGTCGACGAGGCTAAACAGCTTCTCCGCCTCCGCCTCGGTCAGCGACGCGGTCGGCTCGTCCAGGATGAGAAGCTTGACGTCGGCGAGGAAGGCCTTGGCGATCTCGACCATCTGCTGATGGGCGCGCGACAGCTCGCGCACCTTGCGGTCGGGTTCGAGGTCGAAGCCAAGCAGATCGATGACCGCCTTCGCCTTCGCCTTCATGCCCGAACGGTCGAGCACGCCGCCCCGCGTCAACTCGCGCCCGAGGAACAGATTCTGCTCGACGGTGAGTTCCGGCGCCAGGCTGAACTCCTGGAAGACCGGGCTGATTCCGAGCAGCCGCGCGGCGTGAGGCGTCAGGCGTCCGACCGCCTCGCCCTGGTAGGTGAAGGCGCCCTCGTCCGGAGGATAGGTGCCGGCAATGATGTTGATGAGCGTGGATTTGCCGGCGCCGTTCTCGCCGAACAGAACATGCGCCTCGCCGTGGCGCAGATCGA
This sequence comes from Roseiarcus sp., assembly GCA_035572075.1. Lineage (GTDB taxonomy): Bacteria > Pseudomonadota > Alphaproteobacteria > Rhizobiales > Beijerinckiaceae > Roseiarcus. The sequence continues at coordinate 5,452 of DATNBG010000495.1, forward strand.
AATCGACGCGGTCCAGCGCGACCACGCCCGGAAACCGCTTCGACACGCCGGCGAGTTCAAGAAGCGGCCCCTTGTCGCGGGCCGCCTGAGCGGCCCGCGACGCGCCAGCCACGGCTGGATCAGCGAACGTCATTCCAACCTGTCCGTTTAGGCCGTCCCGCGATCAAGGCGCCTTGACCGAATATACCGCCTTGAAATCCGCCGGCGCCAACACCAGTCCCATGTTGATCGACTTCAGATTGCTCTTTGCGATCATGTCGGGGATGGCCATCAGGCTCTTGTAATAGTCCTTGTGCTCCAGCGCGCGCACGGCCGTGTCAATGGCGATGCGCCCCTGCAACACCGGATACTGGGTGGCGAAGCCGAGAATCTCGCCCTTGGTCAGCGAATCCAGCATCGCCTGGTTCTCATAGGACGACATGATGAGCATGTCCTTCTTGCCGGCCTGCGCGACCGCGCCGACCGCTGCCTCGGCCGCGGGCGCGCAGCCCCAGATCACATTCATGTCCGGATAGGCCTGAAGCGCGTTCTGGATCAGGCCGAATTGCACGGCGACGCCGGAATCGCCGAACTTGTCGCCCAGCACCTTGACATTGCTCTTGTCCTTCACGGCGGTCTTGAAGCCGTTGAGGAAGGCCTCGGCCCAACCCGAGCCGGAGGGGCCAGGGAAGGTCACGACATTGGCGGTCTTGCCCTTGAGATAGTCAACGAGATAGGTTCCCGTCTGGACGCCCATCGCCGTGAAGTCGACGGTCATTTTCGAGGTCACAGTCGATTTCGACACCGGGTTGATGGTGCTGATGATCACCTTGCCGGCCTTGACGCCCTCCGCGAACTTCTTGTCGAGACCGGCCTCGGAGATCGGGCCAACGACGATGGCGTCGAAATTGCCGGCCATGCAATCGTCGAACTGCGACAGTTGCTTGGGCAGGTTCTCATAGCCGCCCGCTTGATAGAGCGTCATATTCACGCCCATGCGCTTGGCTTCCTCGACAATGCCATAGTCGACCGCGACCCAGAACGTGTCCTTCATATGCGGGAAGAGCACGCAGATGTTCCAGGGCTTTGACGCCTTTTCGAGCGGCGAATACTCCACCACCTTCTGCGAGCCCGAGTCATAGTCATAGACCTTCGCCGGCCACCATTTGTCGTCCGCCCGGGCGCCCGCCGACCAGGCCAGGCCGCACAACGACGCTACCGCTCCCGCAATCCACGCTGATTTTCGCATAGCTCATCTCCCTGTTTAATTTAGCGTTTCGACGGCCTTTGGACCGCCGCCAACCGATTCCTGGTCTTGGCCGCTCGCGGCGAAGATCATTGCGTCATGCTTCGATTGCCTTTTGGTTTCATCGTTCCTCCCGTTCTCATGCGGCTTAGTTGCATGCCCCTTAGTTGCCGGCCGAGGGACGCTTCCCTCGGCGCGGCGAGCCCTGTCTCTCGATCACGTACGATCCGCTGGCGTGCAGCTTCGCGGTCCAGCCGGGCTCGATGACGATGGTCGTGGTGATCTCCTCGATGATGGCGGGCCCGGCAATAGTCGCGCCAGCGCCGAGTTGCGCGCCGTCGTAGACGGCGACCCGCACCCCCTTGCCTCCGGCGCCGAAGATCGACTTGCGGCGGTGCTTGATCGCGCGCTCCGGCGCGACGCCCTTCTTCAGCGCCGGCAGCTTGGGCTTGTCGATCAGCCCGTAGAGCGTCGATTCGATATTGACCACTTCGACGAGCGAGTGGCGCTCCGAATAGGTATAAAGTTCTTCGTGGCGGCGGTGAAACGCCTCCTTGACGCGCTCGATCGTTTTTTCGTTGATCTCGAACACGTCGACATCGACGGTGCATTCGTGCACCTGCCCGACGTAGCGCATCTCCAGGCTGCGCTTGACGGCGATATTGCCCTTCGCGAATCCGTCGTCGACGAGATGCTTCACGCCCTTGGCCTCGATCTCCTTAAACAGCGTATTGAGGCGGCGATAGGCCTCGGCGTTGTCAAGACGCGCCGGCGAGGTCGCCATATAATTGTATTTGACGTCCGAGATGATCTCGCCGAAAGCGCAGAGCCCGGAGGCGAGCTTGGGCAATATGATCGTGCCGACGCCGATCTCCCGGGCGAGCGCGCAGATGTGGGCGCCGGTCGCTCCGCCGGCGCCGACAAGCACGAAATCGCGCGGATCGAAGCCGCGCTCGACCGAGACGCGACGGATGCCGTTCACCATGTTGTTGTTGACGATGGTGAACATGCCGTAGGCGGCCTGCTCGATCGTGAGGCCGAGCGGGTCGGCGATCGTCTTCAGGGCGGCGCGCGCCTTGTCGAGGCTGAGCGGCAAGGCGCCGCCGAGCAGGCCTTCCGGATTGAGATAGCCAAGAACGAGATTGGCGTCCGAAGTCGTAGGCTCTTCGCCGCCCTGGCCGTAGCAGGCCGGACCCGGCTGCGAGCCCGCCGATTGCGGGCCGACCTGGAGAATGCCGAGCGGGTCGATCCAGCCGATGGAGCCGCCGCCGGCGCCGAGCGTCTCGACCTGGATCATCGGCACGCCGATGCGATAGCGCAGGAAGTCGATGTTCTTGTTCAGGTTGGTGAGGCCCTCCTTGGTCAGCGTGATGTCGAACGAGGTTCCGCCCATGTCGACCGTGATCACGTTCTTCTTCTTGAACGGCGATGAGACATATTGCCCGGCCTGCGGCGCCGAGGCGGGACCGGAGTTGATGGCGTAGACGGAGCGGTCGGTCATCGCCTGTCCGATCGCGAGGCCCCCGTTCGATTGGAAGTAGCGCACCGGCTGCTTGGCGCCGAGAGAGCGAAAATAGGAGTCAACGGCGCCAACGTATTGCCGCATCACCGGCGCGAGATAGGCGTTGACCACAGCGGTCGAGGTACGGGTGTATTCGCGGATCTGCGGATAGAGCTCGGAGCCGACGGTGAGGATTGCCTTGGGCATCATCTCGCGCACGATCTCGGCGGCGCGCCCTTCGTGCCTGGGGTTCAGCACCGACCAGACGAACGAAATGGCGATCGTCTCGACACCCTCCGCCTTGAACGCCTCGCACGCGGCGCGCACGTCCTCCTCGTGGAGCGGCGTGCGGACCTCGCCGGTGGAGAGGATGCGCTCGCGAACGCCCCTTCGCAGATAGCGCGGCGCAAGCATCCTCGCCGCCGGGTATTCGGGGTCGTAGCGGAATCCGTCTTCCTTGTGGCCGTTGCGGATCTCGATCGAATCCTCGTGTCCGGCGGTGCAGATGAGGCCGGTCTTGCCGCCGCGATGGGTGATCAGCGCATTGAGGCCGACCGTCGTCCCGTTGATGCACAGATCGCAGTCGGAGACGATGTCCTCCGGCGTCATCCCGAGATCCTCGGCGATCAGCTTCAGGCCGTCCTCGATCGCCTTCGTCGGATTGGAGGGCGTCGAAAGCGTCTTGTAAAGCTTAGTCTCCGCCGTCGCCCTGTCGGCGATGACGAAGTCGGTGAAGGTGCCGCCGGCGTCGATTCCCAAGCGATATTGCGCGCTCATCCCGGCCCCCTCAGCGCATGCGCAGCCGCGCGGTCGCGGCGGCGTCGACTTCGAGGGTGTTCGGATTCTTGAATACGACGCCGTAATCCTCCCTGGCGCCGCGGGCCGACACGAGCCCGTTGCGGACGTCCTCCACAACGCGCTCGATCGCGCGGTCGAAGGGATCGCCAAAGCCTCCGCCGCCGGGATTCATGTTAGTGATCGTCTGGCCCGGCTTGATGGTTTCGAGAATGTTGGTCCTCGCCAGTTCGACATTGCCGGCCCGATTGATCTCGACTCGGCCGACTTTCTCGTCAATCAGACGCGATTTCGCGCCCGCCGCGCCCATCGCCGGAATACGCCGGCCCTCGCCGAAGCCGATGCACAGCATCTCCTTGTCGAGCGGCTCGACCTCCCAGGCCGTGCCCGAACCGCCGCGGAATTTTCCGGCGCCGCCGGAATCGGTCATCAGCGAATAGCGGTGGATGATGATCGGATAGGAATATTCGAGCAGCTCCACGTCGCCCGAGGTCAGCGCGCCGAAGCAGCATTCCGGGCCGACGGCGTGCCAGCCGTCCTGATGCGGCGTCGCGCCGCCGCCGGAAATGATGGTGGCGAGCACCATCGTCACATATTCCTCGTTGGTGCGGCTGTCCCAGCCGGCGACATTGAGGCCGTTGGCGTGGCCCCAGGACGCCGCGACCTTCGACGGCATGGCCTTCTCGAACGCGAGCCGCACGGCGTCGGTCAGCGTCTCCATCGGCGTGGTGGTGCAGTTCATGTGCGGCGCCGGCTCGACCGCGTTGCAGATCGTGCCCTTCGGGCCGAAATCGACGGACACGCAGCGGTAGAGACCTTCGTTGTAGGGCGGCGGCAATGCGGCGAACATCATCAGGCCGAGATAGACGCCGGAATGCGAGTTGCCTTCATAGGAATTGATGAAATACGGGATCTGCGGCGGGCTCGAAATCGCGATATGGCAAGTGTCGCCCTTGATCGAGACCGTCGCCTTGATCTCGAAATCGCCGAAGCCGTGGCCGGCGTCCTCCAGGACGGCGACGCCCTCATAGGTTCCGTCCGGCACGGTCTTGATGAGCGAGCGCATATGGCTGTCGGCCATGTCGAGCAGTTCGTCGATGCAAGCGCCGACCGTCTTGAGCCCGTATTTCTCGATCATCGCTAGGAGGTTGCGCTCGCCGACCTGGCAGGCGCCGGTCAGCGCGTTGAAGTCGCCTTCCTGGTCGCGCCGCGCGCGCATGTTGGTGAAGATCATGTTGAGCACGTCGTGGCGCGGCTTACCTCTATCCCAGATCTTCACAGGCGGAATGCGCAGGCATTCCGCATAGATCTCCTTGGCGGCGGGATTGTAGCTGGCGGGCACCGGGCCGCCGATGTCGGTCAGGTGGCCCTTGCAGACGGTCCAGTAGACGAGCTTGCCCTTGTAGAACACCGGCTTGTACATGCAGGTGTCGATCGCGTGGCTTCCCCCGAACGCGGGATCGTTGTGGAGGATGAGGTCGCCCTCGTGGATGTCGTCGCCGAAGAACCTGGCGACCGATTTCATCGCCGGAATCAGCGAGCCGAGGTGGATGGGAATGTCCTGCCCCTGCAGGATCATTTCGGGCTTGGCGTTGAACAAGGCGGTCGAATAATCGTGTGCGAGGTTGAACACCGAGGAGCGCGCCGTCTTTTCCAGCGACAGCGTCATCTCGCGCTGCGTCGTCTCCAGCACGCCGCGCACGACGGAAAGCGTGATCGGATCGACGTCTCGCGATTTCGACTTGTTTGCTGAAGCCCTACCCGCGCTCATCCTGGCCTCCCTGTCGAGGGCCGCGGAGACAAGGAGCCGGACGTCATGCCTGACGACGCTCCGCGACCGCCGCTCATCCGCCTGCTCAGCGGTCGCGAGAGACTAGTCGGAGTGAGAGTGAAGGTCTTTGCGCCGCGCGCACAGGAATTTGACATTGCGCGAAGGTGCGCCGCAATATGACCGGGTCTCATCGGCCTTCGAGGAGGCGGCACGCTCAAACGGCGAGCATGGTGAAGCAGATTTCGACCTCCGGTTGCGCGCCGCGCGACCGTGGCCGGCATTGGCGCGAGACGATCGCCGCCACCTATTTTCCGCTCGACCTCAGGTTCGCCGAGCCGGACCGCTTCGCGGGCGAGCTCAGGCTGTGGGATCTCGGCGACGTCTCGCTCTCCCGCCACGCCTCCGAGCCGCTCGAATATCGCCGGGCGCCGAACCACTTTCGCGGCGAGCGCGACGAGCATTATCTCATCACGCTCCCAGTTCGCTCCGAGGTCTTCTTCTCGCAATGCGGCAAGGACGTGCGCTGCCGTCCTGGGGGCTTCATTCTCGAGCGCAGCCACGAACCCTATGTGTTCAGCCACGATCAGGCCGCGGACCTCTGGGTCGTCAAGGTTTCCGCGGCCGCGCTTGGCGGTAGGATCAGGCAGCCGGACCGCTTCTGCTCGTTGCAGTTCGATGCGACCCAGGGCGGGGGCGGCCTGTTCGCCGACATGCTGGAGCTCATTCCGCGCCGCGTCGAGAACCAGTCGGAGGAGCTGAGGACGACGATCGGCCGGCAGCTCGTCGAATTGCTCGTGCTGGCGCTCAAGGAAGACAGGCGGACCCTGACCTCCGGCGCGACCGCGGTGCGCGCGGCGCATCTTTCGCGCATCGAAGCTTGCGTCCGCCGCCGGATCGGCGACAGTTCCCTCGATCCCGAGACGATCGCGCGGGCCTGCGGGATTTCGGTCAGATACCTGCATGAACTGTTCCGCGACGCGGATACGACGCTCGGCGAGTGGATTCGCGATCAGCGGCTGGAGGCGTGCCGCGAGGCGCTGGGTGATCGGTTCGGCAACGAGACCGTCGCGGAGATCGCCTACAAATGGGGCTTCAGCGGTCAGGCCCAGTTCAGCCGCGCGTTCAGGGCGCAATTTGGCGTGCCCCCTCGGGAATACCGCGAACGGGCGCTGACGAAGCGCGCCGTCGCGGGGTAAGTCTTCATCGTCCGCGAAGCGGCCGGCCGCGCGGGAGCGCGCCGCCGCCGGGTCTCAAAGCGCCTCGCGCATCTTGCCGAGAAGCGCCCGCCGCTCATGGCGCGCGGCGAGCGCCTCCTCCATCGTGACCGGCGCGAAAGCGGCCGGCGCATGCGGCTGTAACTGGCCGATCAGGTCGAGATCGGCGGAGATCACCGTGCCGATCATGAAATAGCCGCCGCCCGACACGGCGTCGCGGTGTAGCACGATCGGCTCCGTCCCGCCGGGAACCTGGACCGAGCCATAAGGGTAGCAGGCGTCGACGATGTTGGAGGGATCGGAGCCCGCGCCGAACGGCTGCTCGCGCGGCACGAATTCGAGCGGCCGCCCGCCCCGAAAGCGGTAGCCGATGCGGTCGGCCTCCGGCGCGACTTTCCAGATGTCCTCGAAGAAACGCTTGCCTGCCCCCTCGGTGATGCGATGCCAGTAGAGCCCAGGCATCATGCGCAGCACGGCGGGCGAGCCCGGAGCGCGGCGCAGTTTCATCGGCGCGGCGCGTCCCTCGGGCGCGGCCTTGCCCTCGCCGACCGGCAATTCGTCGCCCGCCTCGAGCTTGCGGCCCTTGTGGCCGCCGAGCGCCCCGAGGGCGTAGGTCGAGCGCGAGCCCAGCACCACGGGCACGTCGATCCCGCCGGAGACCGCGATATAGGCGCGCGCGCCGGCCTTGAGGAAGGCGAAGGACAGGGTCTGGCCCTTCCTCACCGTGAACGACGTCCAGGTCGCGCGCTCCGCGCCATCGACCCTGGGCGGCAGTTCGGCGCCGGCGACCGCGACCGTCGCGTCGGCGGTGAATTCCAGCTCCGGTCCGAGGAAGGAGGCTTCGAGCGCCGCCGCGCCCTCGGGGTTCCCGACCAGCATATTCGCCGCACGCAGCGCGAAGCGGTCCATGCCGCCGGAAAGCGGGATTCCGATGTGATAGTAGCCGGGGCGCCCGAGATCCTGCACCGTCGTCGCAAGGCCCGGCTTGACGACCCTAATGGCCATGGAGCGCCCCCGTCAGCTTGGCGTTGGTTCCATCGATGTCGGCGAGAAAGGCGTCGAGCGAGAAATCGACCTTGGCCATTTTCGGCGCGAACCTGCCCGCCTCGACGTCGGCCGCGATGGAATCGTATTCGGCTCGCTCGATCGGCCGCCATTTGACGATGTCGCCGGGATTGAACAGGCACATGAAGTCGCGCAGATAGCTGATCTCTTGATTGGGATCGTAGATCGGCATCGGCGTGACGCCAAACATCTGATAGCCGCCGGCGCCGCGCACCGAATAGATGCAGCCGAAGCAACCGCCATGGCCGATGGTCAGCTTCGGCGTGTCGGTGCGCGGACGCAGATATTTGGGCGACTGGAGCTGCCGCTTGCGCTCGACCATCTGATAGAGGAACGGCAGGCCGGCGACGAAGCCGACCATCGAAACGAACCAGGGCGCGCCGGAATGCGCCCTGACGAAGCCTTCGACCCCGTCGAGATGGTTGATCTTGGCGGTAAATTCGATGTCGGTCATCTCCGGCGCCTGGTGGCGGTCGCGGAAGCGCATCAGGGTCTCGCGCGTCCAGGGATCGTTGTAGAGCACGGGAATCTCGATGATGCGGGTCGCGAGCTTGGCGTGGTCGCCCTCGGCCGCGGCCTCGATCGTCTTGATCTCCGCCAGGAGATCGTCCGGCTTGATCGCGTCGGGGTCGAACTTGATCTGATAGGAAGCGTTGGCCGGGCAGATTTCCGTGACGCCCTTGATGTCGGCCGCTCGCACGGCCTTGGTAACGGAGAGGGACTTGAAGAAGGCTTCGAGCGACATCTCCTCGTCGCATTCGACAAAGATATGCTCGTCGCCTCCATAGGAATATCGGCTGGTCATCTCAGGCTTGCCTCCTTCGTGACGCGGCGAGGTTTTCCCGGCTCGACAGCCAGTCTTCAAGCCAGCGGGTATGGAAATCGCCCTTGCGCACCGTCTCGTCCTCGGCGAGATCCTGATGCAACTGCGCGGTCGTGGCGACCCCTTCGACGATCAGCTCCTCCAGCGCCCGGCGCATGCGCTGGAGCGCTCCGTCGCGCGTCTCGTCCCAGACGATCAGCTTGCCGAGCAGCGAATCATAGAAGGGCGAGATCTGACAGCCCTGATAGAGCAGGGTGTCGAAGCGTGTCCCCGGTCCCCCGGGCGCGCGATAGTCTGTCACCGCGCCGGGCGAGGGGCGGAATTTGTCGGCGGGATCCTCGGCGTTGATGCGCGCCTCGATGGCGTGGCCCTTCAAGCGCACGTCGGATTGGCGGTAGGCCAGCGGCGCCCCGGCGGCGATGCGCAACGTCTCGCGCACGAGATCGATCCCCGTCACCATTTCGGTCACGGGATGCTCGACCTGGATGCGGGTGTTCATCTCGATGAAATAGAAGCGGCCCGCCGCGTCGTCGTAGAGATATTCGAGCGTGCCGGCGCCGCGATAGTTCACCGCCCGGGCCAGCGCGACGGCGGAGGCGCAGAGGGCCTCGCGCGCCCGGGGCGAGAGGGCGAGCGACGGCGCCTCCTCCCAGACCTTCTGGCG
>DATNBG010000496.1:0-6026 GCA_035572075.1 Roseiarcus sp.
TGTCGGCCGACTTGAGCAGCCGCAGGCGCCCGCCCGAATTCTCCCAGGAGGGGTTCATGTAGATCAGGATCGTGATGATCTTGCTCTTGGTGTCGGTGTGGATGCGTCCGTCCTTCGGGCTGCATTGGCCGCGAACCGTGATGGTGGTCGGACGCCCGGCGAGGTCGAGGCCGAATTTCTCCTCGAACGCCTGCCGGAACTCGTCGCTCTCCAGTTCGTCGAGGAACTCGCGGAACGCCGGGCCATAGGAAAGCTGCGCGACCGGAAAGCTCCCGCCCTCGGAAATCTTTGGATAGTCGGCGTTGATCCTCGCGCGCGCCTCAGCGCGAACGAAGCCCGGAACCACGAAATACTCGAACGGCTCGCGCGCCAGCGGAGCAGCCTTGAGAGCGTCCATGTCGAGAGAGCGCAGACTCATCGGCCGCGTTTTAGAGCGCGCTGCGAAAAAGTGGAAGCCGGTTTTTCGCGACAAAGCGCGCGAAACCAAGGAATCGAGAGCGCGTTGCGATTCGACCGAATCGCAGCGTGCTCGAGAGTGCGGGGTCCGGCCCGTCAAAAGCAGGGAGCGCAACCAGAGCGCAACCGAGCCGCGCTAATGAACCGCGCGGCTCGGGCGCCGCCGTCAGAGCAGGCCGTTCTTCTTGAGAATTTCGACCGCGCTGTCCTTGTCGACCAGCATGGTCGGGAGCGTGATCACCGGCGGGATTTTTTCGCCGTGGAGCAGTTTGGCCGCCTGGCGCAACCCCTCCGCGCCGGGGGTGGCGTAGACGAAGGTCGCCGTCAGCTCCCCTTTGTGGACCCAGGTGACCCCTTCGTCCGGCAGGCCGTCGATGCCGAGGTAGAACTTGATGTCCTTGCGTCCGGCGTCCTTGGCCGCGAGATAGGCGCCAAACGCCATCGGATCGTTGTGGCCGTAGACCAGGTCGATCTTCTCGTTGTTGCGAAGCGCGGTCGTCATGATGTTGTAGGCCTTGTCCTGCTTCCAGTCGCCCGACTGGTTGTTGAGCAGGTATTTGATGCCCGGCTCCTTGTCGGTGATTTCGTGGAAGCCGTCGTGCCGGTCATGGGCGGGCGCGGTGCCCATGCCGCCCCAGATTTCGACGACATTGCCGGCGGCCTTGCCCGGGCCGCCGAGCAGTTTCACCGCATATTCGCCGACTTTCGTGCCGATCAGCTTGTTGTCGCCGCCGATGAACTGGGTGATCCGCTTGGTGTCGACGTTGCGGTCGAGCACGATGACCGGAATCTTGGCGTCGATCGCCTTCTCGACGACGCCAGTGAGGCCCGCCGATTCCTTGGGCGAAATCAGCAGCACCGCCACCTGCTGGACGATCAGGTTCTCGACATCGGCGACCTGCTTTTCCGTCTTGTCCTGCCCGTCGGTGATGATGAGGTCGATGTCGGGATGGTTCTTGGCTTCGGCCTCGATCTCCTTGTTGAACTGCACGCGCCACGGCTCGAGGGTCGTCACCTGGCTGAACCCGACCTTCCATTTCGCCGCCGCCCTGGCGGGGGTCCAGCCGGCCGGCAGGTAGAGGGTCGCAGCGGCGCCCGCGGCTGTGCCGGAAAGTTTGAGAAACTCACGACGTCTCATGGATGTCCTCCCTTGCGCTTAACGCGGTTACGGCGTCCGGCGGCCGAGTGGCGGCGGCCGATCCGGCCCCCGCCAGGGCGCCCAGCGGAGCGGCGCCCCGCCAATGCCTCAGCAGCTGGCCAAGATTCTGTTCCTGCACGAGCACCGTGCCGACGATGATCAGCCCCTTCATCAGGAGCTGCACGTTGGAATCGATGTTCTGGAGCTGAAGGATGTCGGAGAGCAGGCCGAAGATGAGCACGCCGACGAAGGTTCCGGCGAGCCCGCCGCGCCCGCCCATGAGGCTCGTTCCCCCGATCACCACGGCGGCGATCGCGTCGAGTTCGAGCCCGGAGCCGGCGTCCGGCTTTCCCTGCCGATACTGGGCGACGAACAGGACGCCCGCCACCCCGGCGAGGAGGCCGGAAATGACATAGGCGGCGAACTGGACCTGCTTGACCTTGACGCCGGAGAGCTTCGCCGCCTCCGCGTTGCCGCCGATCGCGTAGACATAGCGGCCGAAGGTGGTGAAGCGCAGAACGGCGCCGAACGCAATGATCGCGGCGAGAAAGAAGACGCTCGGCACGGGGACCAACCCCCACAGCGAGGAGCGCAGCACTCCGAAGGCCTCTGCGGCGTTGGTTCCCGTGTAGACGGGAAGCACCGCAAAGTCCTGACCGCCGGTCAGGCGGCCGATGCCGAGCGCGCTGACCATCATCGCCAGGGTGGCGATGAAGGGTTGCAGCCGCCCCGCGACGATGAGCACGCCGTTGATCGCGCCGAGCAACAACGCGAAGCACGGCGTCACCAGGAGCACCCCGAACACTCCGAACTTCGGCGCGACCTGCGAGGCGGCGAACGCGGCCGTCGCCGCGCCGGCCGCGACTCCAATGATCGCGGGGACTCGAAAGCCGCGCCACACGTCGAGCGCGATCTGACGGCGCCGCCCCGGGTCCGCGTCGCGGCCGCGCGCGAGCCCGTTGAAGACGAAGCGGGCGAGGAACGCCGCCGCCGCGCCGACCGAAAGGGCCGCCGCGGGCACGCCCATCACCGCCGCGGCCGTCCATCCCGGCTGGGTCAGAAGCATGGCGCAGACGACCGTCGAGCAGCCCATGACCGAGCCGACCGACAGATCGATCCCGCCGAGCAGGATGACGATCGTCATTCCAGTGGCGACGAGGCCGGTGATCGACACCTGCCGCAGCACGTCGGTCAGGTTCTGGTAGGAGAGGAAGATGTTCGCGCCCGAGGAGGTGTGAGGCGAGAGCAGCGCGCCGATCAGGCAAATGAGCGCCAGACCCCAATAGAGCTTGGTGCGGGAGAGGATGCGAAGCGGCAAGTGAAGCGCGGTCATTCGGCGGCCCCCGCCACGCGCTCGCTCATGCCCGGCGCGGCCAGGCGCATGATCGCCTCTTGCGTCGCCTCGGCGCCCGAGAGGACGCCGGCTTGCCGCCCCTCGCACATGACCAGTATCCGGTCCGACAGCAGGAGCAGCTCCGGCATCTCCGAGGTCACAACCATGATGGCCAATCCCTCGGCGGCGAGGCCGAATATGAGCTGGTAGATCTCCTGTTTGGCCCCCACGTCGATGCCGCGCGTCGGCTCGTCGAGCAGCAAGACCCGGGGAGCGGTCGCCAGCCACTTGCCGATCGCGACCTTCTGCTGGTTGCCGCCAGACAGCGTGACGACGATCTGGTCGAGCCCCGAGCAGCGCACCGCGAGTCTCTCGACGACGCCGGCCGCGAGGGCGGATTCGCGAGCGAAGCCGCGAACGCCGAAGCGCGACGCCGCCTCGACCGAGGGAAGCGCGATGTTGTCCCGCACGGTCGAATCCAAGTGCAGTCCCAGCGCCTTGCGGTCCTCGGTCACCAGGGCCACGCCGAGACGGCACGCGTCCGCCGCCGAATGGATCGAAACCGGCTCGCCGTCGATCGCGATGTCCCCGCCCCGCCAACCCCGCGCGACGCCGAAGACCGATTCGAGAATTTCTGTGCGTCCCGATCCCAACAGCCCCCCAACGCCGAGGATTTCGCCTCGCCCGACATCGAAGCTCACGCCTTTGAGGACGCGCCGCCAGCCGCGGCGGCTCACCGTGTCGAGCGTGAGATTGTGCACCGAAAGAACCGGGGCGCCGGCGCTTCCTCCGGAATTCCGGCGCCGCAAGGCCACCTCTCGCCCGACCATAGCGGAGATGATCGCGCCCGACGAGAGGCCCTCGATCGGTGCGGTCAAGACGCGCCGGCCGTCGCGCAGCACAGTCACTCGATTGGCGAGCGCCATGACTTCGTCCAGGCGGTGCGAGGTGTAGATGATCGCAACGCCGGCTTCAGCGAGCTGCCGCACGACCTTGAACAGGGTCTCGCATTCCGACGTCGAGAGCGCGGACGTCGGCTCGTCCATGATCAAAATCCGCGCGTCCAGCGACAACGCCTTAGCGATCTCGACCAGTTGCTGTTCGCCGATCCTGAGCTCCGCGACGCGGCTCTGCGGGTCGATGTCGATGCCGAGCCGCTTCAAGAGCGCGCTCGCGGCTTTCACGATGCGGCTTCGGTCCACGATCGCGCCGAGGATCAGCGGCTCGCGGCCAAGGAAGATGTTGTCCGCCGCGGTCAGCTCAGGCGCCAGGTTGAGCTCCTGGTGGATGATCGCGACGCCGGCGCGCTCGGCGTCCTGAACGCCCGAGAAACGAACGGGTGTTCCCTCGATGCGGATCACGCCGTCATAGTCGACGTGCACGCCGGCGAGGATTTTCATCAATGTCGATTTGCCCGCGCCGTTCTCGCCCATCAGCGCATGCACTTCGCCGCTTCTCAGGTTGAAGTCGACGTCGTTCAGCGCCCTCACCCCGGCGAACGACTTGGAGACGTTCTCCGCCTCAAGGACGAATTCGCCGCTGTTCGAGGCCCAGCCGGGGCTTGCCGCGCGCCGGCCGCCCGCTCCCGCCTGGTCATGGCCCGCGCCCCGCGTCGTCGCGCCCATAACGTTTCCTACCCGCATCCGCCGCCGCCCGCGCGCCTCGAACGCCGCTCGAGGCGCCGGCCTGGCGAACCGCCGGCGTCCGCTCGGCCGATCGTCGGCTCGCTACTGATAATACCAGACATTCGATGTCAAGCTTCGCGACCGGTCGCGTCGCGTGAGAGGGGCGGGGCGATGGACACGATGCGATCGGTGGGCGGTTTCGAGGGCGCCGCGGGCGTCGCCGAGGGCGCGCGGCAATCCAAGGTCGATCGGGTTTATGCCGCGCTCAAGCAGGCCATCGTCTCGGGCGAGCTCGCGCCGCTGACCTTGATCGACAAGACCGCATGGAGCGGACGCTTCGAGGTCCGAGGCTATCGATCACCAGCGCCGTCAACCGGCTCGCCTTCGAGGGCGTTGTCGTGATCGAGCCTCAGCGCGGTTCTTACGTCAGCAGGATTCGGCTGGCGGATGTCAAGCAATGGATGATGATGCGCCGCCTGCTCGAAGTCGAGGTCGCGGCGCTGTGCGCGACCGGAATGCCGGCGCGCGCCATCGATCAAATGAGCCGGAACCTCAGCTATCAGCGTGCGGCGGTCGACAGCGGCGATTTTGCCGGCTTTCATGAGCTCGACACACGTTTCCATCGGCAAATGACCAATGGACTGAGCCTCCAGCGCATCGGCGAGGCGCTCGATTCCCTCTGCATGCATCTCGATCGGGTGCGGCGGACGCTGCTTCCCGCGCCGGGGCGAATCAGGGGAACCTACGCGGAGCACCGCGCGATTTTCGAGGCGATCGCCGAGCGACGCCCGGAACGCGCGGCCGAGTCCATGCAGGCGCATCTCGGCTCCGTGCTGCGCGAGCTCGAGAATTTCGTGCCGCATCATCCCGGCTTTTTCGAAAGTTAGCCGGGAGAGGCAGGTTCATCCGGCTTATTCTTCCTTCCAGTTGCGCGGTGATCATTCGCCGCCCCGTATGTCCGCCCCTTGGCCAGCGCCGCGAGGATCGCCCGCGCCCGGCGGCTGGCGAAGGCGGCGGCGACATCGGGACCCGCCTTGAGCCGCCAGTTGGGACGCTCACGGTCCGTTCCGGGCAGGTTGGTCTGCACGGCCTCGCCGACGAGATCGTCGAACTGGGCATGGGCGAGGAGCGAGCCCGCGCCGCCGATCAGCGCGTGGACCGCCGCGGCGAGCGTGTCGGAGAGCGGCGCGTCATCGCCCGGCGACGAGGCGAGGAGTCCCGCGGCGAGCAATGCGGCGACGAGTCCGCGCTTCTCCTCGCGCCGCGCGGCGATCGCCTCGCCCGCTTTGGCCAGGGTCAGAAGTCCGAGTTCGAGCCGCTCGCCGATGTCGGCGCCTTGCCACCAGCCGGCCAGCGTCGCCAGATCGTGCGTCGCGACGCAGGCGACCGACGTCGGCGGATAGCCGGCCGGAGGCCGCACCTTGGGGCCGTCACGCTCGAACCACAACACCCGCATGCCTGCGATCCCGGCGCG
>DATNBG010000497.1:0-3013 GCA_035572075.1 Roseiarcus sp.
GCTCTCGGGTCTTCCGGCCGGCGGGAGCGGCGCGCCCGGCATGAGCCGCGCCTGGATCTTGGCTGTCGCCGGGGCCGGCGCCGGCGGGTCGGCCCTGGGCGCTGACCGCGGGGCTGGAGCTTCCTCGTCGCCGGTCGCGTCATCGCCTTCGCCCGCCTCGTTCGCCGCCTTGGCGAGCCCGCGCTCAAGCGCCGCGTCGGGGGCGGGACGCGGACGGACCGGCGCCGCCGCTCGCGGCTCGCCAGGCGAAGCGTCTGCGATCTCCGTCGGAGCGCGCGTCGTCGAAGCCTCGGCGATATGGTCGGCGATCAGATTCTCCATGATCCGGTCGCGCCCCGCCGCGCTGCGGCCGCCCATCACGACGGCGATCAGCGACCGCCCGCCGCGATGGACCGAGGTGAGCAGATTGAATCCGGACGCCCTGGTGTAGCCGGTCTTGATTCCATCGACGCCGTCGATGCGCCCGAGCAGATGGTCGTGGCTGCGGATGACCTCGCCGTCATAGGCGAACTCGGGAAGCGAGAAATAATGGAAATAGCGCGGGAACCGCTGCTCCATCGCGCGTCCGAGGATCGCGAGATCGCGCGCGGTGGTGATCTGCCGGTCGTCGGGGAGTCCGGACGCGTTGACATAGCCGGTGTTCGTCATGCCGAGCTCGCGCGCCTTGCGCGTCATCATCTCGGCGAAATGGCTTTCCGTCCCTCCGACCGCCTCGGCGATCGCGACCGCGATGTCATTGGCCGAACGGGTCACGATCGCCTTGATCGCGTCGTCGACGCTGATCGTGTCTCCGGGAGGCAGGCCGAGCTTCGAGGGCGCCTGCGCGGCGGCGTGCGCGGAGATCGGAATTTGGGTGCGCAGCGTCATCGCGCCGCGGTCAAGCTCTCCGAACAGCAGGTAGAGCGTCATCACCTTGGTGAGCGAAGCCGGGTGGCGCAGTCCGTCTTCAGCGGCCGAATAGAGCGTCTTTCCGCTATTGTCGTCGACGACAATCGCCGAAAAGGCCGGCGAAGCGGATGGTCCCGCGGCCTGGCGAACGGCATGGAGGTGTGCGCGATGGGCGTAATGAGGGACATGCGCGCGGCGCGGGTAATGCGCGTGGCGCTGGCCATGGGCATTGTGCGCATAGCGCACGCCGTGCCCCGCGGGGATGGCGTGCGCGTAATGGCGATGATGCCGGTAGTGATGCGCCTCCGCCGGCGCGGCGGCGAAACAGAGGACGGAGGCCGAAACCAAGGCCGCCGTCATCAGACGGGCAAGCCGGCCAATCCGAAGGCAACCGCGACGCAACGCCATGAACTCGTCCCGCCCCACTCACGCGACAGCCGAGGGCAGAGCCTCTGCCGTTGCGTCACGCACACGGTCGCGAACGATATGTCGGCGCGGTTACGCCGCGGTTAACGCGACGGCGCGGGATGGGGGGTATTTTTGCCTAAGCCTTTGGAATCGCGGCGCCTCATCGCGAGGGCGGCGATCCCCGGCGCTCAAGCGCCGGTTGAGCGCGAAGGCGCAACTGGATTGAATGGATTCATTTTTTATCCGGCGATTAAGCGCGCCTATGGCCCTATGCGGAGAAAATATGCTGCAATGCAATAAACCGTCTTGACTTTCATTGTGCACTGCACATATTGGCGCTATCAGAGTTCGTCTTCCGCCTCGAGGCGGAAGGGGCTCGAAGCCAACAAGATGAGGAGTCCATCAGACATGACCGCCGTCACCCCGACATTCGACGATTTCCAGAAGTTCTCGAAGGACCAGCTTGAGGCCTTCACCGCCGCTTCGGCCACGCTGTCGAAGGGCCTGCAGGACATCGCCGCCGAATCGACCGACTATTCGAAGAAGGCTTTCGCCGCCAATTCCGCGGTGTGGGAGAAGCTTCTGGGCGCGCGCAGCGTCGAATCGGCGGTCCAGATTCAGACCGAATTCGCCAGGCAGGCTTACGAGGGCTTCGTCGCCCAGGCGACGAAAGTCACCGAACTTTACGCCCGGGTCGCTTCCGACGCGCTGAAGCCGGTCACCGCGGCTTACGCGGGCTTGCAGAAGTAATCGAACGGACCTCTCGCCGCCGATCGCGGCGCAGACAATTCGTCCGAGCCCGCGCCGGCGCCTCTCAAGCGCCGGCTTTTTTTGTTTGCCTCAGCCACTGTCCTGTCGGCCTTTCGGGGAAGGCGAGCCTGCCGCCGATCGAGGGGAACAGGGCAGACCGGAGCGCCGTTTAGATTGCATCGCGTCGCGGGCGCTCGATGGCTCTTGCGCGTGACGGGCAAATTGGCAATGCTGCCATGAGCGACGACATCTGGCGCCGGGGGCGCCGGGCGCCTAGATTGAGGTCGCTACGGTTCATGTGTTCGCGTAATGATGTGAGTTCGGCCAAACCGGCATCAAGGGTCTTTCCGTGGCTGCCGCCTCAAATCCGTTGGTTCTCCGCCTGCGAGCGGGGATGGTTCGGCTGGCGCGCTGGTTCTATCCGGGCTTCGGCGGAAGCGCGGCGCAAGCGCCGGCGCGCATGATGGCGTCGCGCGAAACCAAGAAGGGGGGAGAAACACCAGGGGCGGGCGCAGCGGTCATCACCCGCACCCGGACGCAGACCAAGCGCCCGAACATGTATCGCGTTCTGCTGCTCAACGACGACTATACGCCCATGGAGTTCGTGGTCTCGATCTTGCAAGCGTTCTTCAACAAGGATTCCCAAGAGGCGATGCAGATCATGTTCCAGGTGCACCACAACGGCGTCGGCGAATGCGGCGTCTTCACCTACGAGATCGCCGAGACCAAAGTGTCGCAAGTGATGGACCACGCGCGCAAGAACCAGCATCCCCTTCAATGCATCATGGAAAAGAAGTGAAAGGCGCCCGATGCCGATTTTCTCCCGCGCGCTCGAAAAGACCCTCCGTCGGGCGCTCTCTCTCGCCAACGAGCGCCGTCATGAATATGCGACGCTCGAGCATCTGCTTCTGGCGTTGATCGACGATGTCGATGCGGCGGCGGTTCTGAGAGCCTGCGGCGTCGACCT
>DATNBG010000498.1:0-7941 GCA_035572075.1 Roseiarcus sp.
GTCGAGCCGCATTCGCTCGACAGCGAACCCGATGGCGTCATCCATCTGTGGGTCGAGGCGCTGGACGACGACAACTTCCCAAGCGGCGTTCCTCGCGCCTACCGTCTGCCCTATAATGTCCATCTCGCGGAAAAGACGGAAGCCGCGGTCAAGGCGAGCGCCGAGGGCAAACCCCAGGGCGGCCGCACCGCGGACTTCGGCAACGGCGAGGGCGGCTCGGCGCAGGCGACGGCCCGCGAGGTCACACCGTCGGTTATCACCACGACCGGCGGCGGCGATCCGTCGTCCGGCGGTCCCATCGACCCGCAATCCGCGCATGGGGTGCGGCAGACCGTCAATTTCACCCCGCTCGCCCCGCCGCGCATGCCCGCCAAGGACCCGCGATAGCGGCGCTTTTCGTGGAATCATTCGCGGTGGGCGCGATCGAGGTTGATCGCCTTGGCGAGCAGGGGGACGCTGGCGGTGTCGATCCGCGCCGAATCGACGTCCAGCCCCGACGTGTCGGCGCCTTGAAGATCAGCGCCGCGCAGATCGGCGCCGCTGGCGTCCGCTTCCCGCAGAGAAGCCCCTTGGAGATTGGCGTTCGCAAGCTTGGCGAACTGCAAGTCGGCGCGGGCGAGATTGGCCCGCGCGAAATCCGCGTGGCTGAGATCGGCCGATTTGAAAATCGCGCGCATGAGGCCCATCGACTGGTTCTTTTCGTCGGCGCTGCAGTCGGCGTCCTCAAATCGGGCGCCGACCAAATGGGCGCCGGTGAAGTCGGCGGTCACGCGCGCGCCGGCAAGATCGGCGCCATCGAGATTCGCGCCCGCCATCTGCGAAGCGAACAGGCTCGCTTTGACGAGGCTCGCCCCGGCGAAATCCGCGCCGAGCGCCCAGGCCTGGTCCAGCGTCGCCCCGTCGAGCCTGGCGTGCGACAGGTTTGCGTGGTTGAGCCGCGCCGCGCGGAAGTTTGCGTTGGTGAAATCGAGGCCGGACAGATCGAGCCCGGACAGCCGCTTGCCGGCGAAATCCGCCCCCCGTCCCCCTGGCGCCGCATGAAGCGCGGCTTCCACCTGAGCGCGCGTCATCTCGGCCTGCGTCATGTCGGGCGAAGTGAGGTCGAGGCCGCGCATGGCCTCCTGCGCGGGAGCCCCGCAAACCGGCGCGGCCGCGAGCGCAAGCGCAAGCAAGCCTTGGGTCAGCCGCATGGCGCGCCTTCCCCGCGCCGCTCCGCGACAGGCATAGCGCTCGTCGTCGCGCGGCGCTTTGCGCCTAAGTCTTCTCGTCGCCCGGGTAGGCGCACCGCCATTGGGTCACACGCTTCCCCGGATGCTCGTTCGACCATTGCGCGATATAGGGCGGCGCCTGCATCATGCATTGCATCACCGACTCTTGCGCGATGAACTCGAGCCGTTGCTCGTCGCACTGAGCGGGCGCGCTCAGCGCGCACACCGTCAGAATGAGTTCCATCATCGCCCACCTGCCTTCAAGCGGACCGTCTTGTCCCTCGATTGGGCAAGTGTCGCATTTTGCACGGGCCCCCGCAACAACGCGGCGCATTGCGTTTTGTCGGTATCCGCACTTGGCAAACTTGAGAAAGTTTCGCAATGTTCGAGCCCAATCGCCCGAGCCGCGAAGGGCGAAACGGATCGTGCAGCGAGGCGCTCGAGTTGAAAGGCGTTCAAGTCACCGCCGCGGCGCGCCTGCATCTGGGCTTTCTCGATCTCGCCGGGGATCTTGGCCGGCGGTTCGGGTCGATCGGCCTCGCCATCGACGCCTTCAAGACCCGCGTTGAGATTCGCGAGGCGCGAGAGCTTGAAGTTCTGGGCCAGGAGCGCGAGCGGAGCCTGCGCGTGGCGCGCCGCATCCTCGAAAGCCTTGGCCGCGACGCCCGCGGTGAGCTCATCGTCTCCGACGCCATTCCCCCGCATGCTGGGCTTGGCTCCGGGACTCAGCTCGCGCTGGCGATCGCCGCGGCGTTCCGCCGCCTTGAGGGATTGCCGCTCGATCCGCGCGAGGACGCGCGCCTGCTCGATCGCGGCGCCCGTTCAGGCGTGGGGGTCGCCCTGTTCGAGCGCGGCGGTCTCGCGGTCGACGCGGGCCGGGGAGCGAAGACCGAGGTTCCGCCCGTGGTCGCGCAGATGAGCTTCCCCCGGGATTGGCGCATTCTCCTGATCCTCGACCCGCGCGTCGAGGGCGCCCATGGCGAAGCCGAAGGCCGGGCGTTCGCTCGCTTGCCGCCTTTTCCCGCGAGCGCGGCAAGCGAAATCTGCCGCCGCACGCTGATGCAGATCCTTGCCGGCGCCGCCGAACACGACCTCGAGGCTTTCGGCGACGGCGTCGCCTCCATTCAGGACATCGTCGGCGATCATTTCGCTGAAGTCCAGGGCGGCGGGCGTTTCCTTAGCGCCGCGGTCGGCCGGGCTGCAGCGCGGTTGAAGGCGCTCGGCGCGCGCGGGATCGGGCAGAGCTCCTGGGGGCCGACCGGCTTCGCCTTCGCGTCCGACTTGACCCATGCGGAATTCCTCGCTCGCGAGGCGCGCCCCGACTGCGAACCGGGGATCGAGATCAGGATCTGCAAGGCGCGCGAGCGCGGCGCCGAGATCCGCGAGGAGGAAGACGTCTCAGTCCAATGACCGCCGTGGAGGACCGATGGCCAAGAACATCCTGCACATGATCACGCCGCTCGCGCATATGAGCCCTTTCGACATCAACATGGCGATCGACGCCGGCTTCGACGCGACCGCTTCCTACACCCATGTTTCGCTGGACGAAGTGACGGGCCTCGTTCAGGACGCGATGTTCTCGCGCTCGCCGCGCGATGCGGCGCGGACGGGCGTGTTCATCGGCGGCAAGGACGCGCTTCTCGCGCTCGACATGCTCGACGCCGCTGGCAAGGCGCTCATCAAGCCGTTCGAGATTTCGCTGTTCGCCGACCCTTCCGGCTCGTTCACTACCGCCGCGGCGATGATCGCGGTGGTGGAAAAGACGCTTCGGGAGAAGAAGAATCGCGCGCTGCGCGGCCTCGCCGTTTCGGTGTTCGGCGCGACCGGCGTGGTGGGAACCGCCTCGGCGGCGATCGCCGCGCTCGAGGGCGCGTCCGTCACCCTGGTCGCCCGCGAGGGAACCGAGCGCACGGCCCGCCACGCCGCCGAGGTCAATCGCAGGTTCGGCGTCAACCTCGCCGTCGCCGACGGCTCGACGCCGGAAAAGAAGGCGGCGATCCTCGCTGCGACTGAGGTCGTTTTGGCGGCGGCGAAAGCGGGGATGCGCGTGCTCAGCGCCGCCGAAATCGGCGGAGCGGCGAAACTCATCGCGGCGGCCGACGTCAATGCGGTGCCGCCATCCGGCGTCGAGGGCGTGGACGCGCACGCCAACGGCGCGCCGCTCGGCGAGCGCGGCGCGCTCGGAATCGGCGCGCTCGCGATCGGCAACGTCAAGTATCGGACCGAGCAGGGTTTGTTCAGGCAGATGACCGAAAGCAAGACGCCGCTCCGCCTCGACTTCCGTCAGGCGTTCGACCTCGCGCGGACGCTTGCGTGAGGGGGTCGCGCTCCAGGCGAGGCGCAAACCGTCAGCCGCGCCGCGCCGCCTCGATCGCCGCCACGTCGATTTTCCCCATCTCCATCATCGCATCGAACGCGCGTTTTGCTTCAGCGCCGCCGGCGGCCAGCGCCTCGGTCAGCACGCGCGGGGTGATTTGCCAGGAGACGCCCCATCTGTCCTTGCACCAGCCGCACGCGCTTTCCTGGCCGCCATTGCCAACGATGGCGTTCCAGTAGCGGTCGGTCTCCTCCTGATCGTCGGTGGCGATCTGGAACGAGAAGGCTTCGTTGTGCTTGAAGGCGGGCCCGCCGTTGAGGCCGAGACAGGGAACGCCCACGACGGTGAATTCAACCGTCAGCACGTCGCCCGCCTTGCCGGACGGGTAGTCGCTGGGAGCGCGATGAACGGCCTTAACCGAGCTGTCGGGGAAAGTCCCGGCGTAGAAGCGGGCCGCAGCCTCGGCATCCTTGTCGTACCATAGGCAGATGGTGTTCTTGGCGATCGCCACGGCTTGTCCTTTCGCTTCTGGCTAAAACCGCGCGCTTGTCTACGCCGGCAAGCGGCGTATGCGCTCTACGCGCCCCGGTCGAGAGCGCCGGCGGGGCGCACGTCGGCCGCCCCCGAGCCGCGCTCCCTGCGGATTTCGACGCCGACCTCGCCCTCGATCACGTCGAGCTTGCGGATGGAGACGCGGACGCTGCGCACGCGCGCGTGCTGCAACAGGATCGCGGCGACCTCTTCGGCGAGGGTCTCGACAAAATCGACATGGCCGCGCCCGACCACGAGCCGGATCGCGTCGAGAATCAGGTCATAGGAGAAGATCGACCGCATGTCTCCGCCATGCGCGCCGGCGCGGGGCGCCACGGCCTCGACGTCGAACATGACCCGCTGGCGGACGGCGCGCTCGTAATCATAGGCGCCGATCGACGCGGAGACGACGAAGTCGCGCACGAACACGCGGTCGAGCTCGCCCTCCTGGTCGCGTCCGCCGATGATCCCGCGGGCGAGCAGTCGCCAGTCGATCTTCGGCGAAGCGTCGGGGACCGGCCGCATCCGCGGGATCAGATCGCGGATGAGGGCGACGGCGGCGGGGTCGATCGCGCCTCGCCGGTCGTGGGCGTGGCAAAGCGCGCCCCGGAACCCAAGCACGTCCGGACGCACCAGCAGGAGCCGCGGAACGTCGGGCGCCTCGAGCGACCCTGCAAACCCGCTCATCAGGTTGAGCGCCTTGGCCTCGGCGCAGAATTGGCCAAGCCGCACGACATCGAGATGGGCGATGAGGCGGCCCCTGGTCTTGTCCCTTGTGTCGAGCATCGCGCCCTTGAACCCGAGCGTCGAGAGTCGGGCGAGGAGTGCGAAGTCGGGCGCCTCGTCCGCGAACATCATGCCGACGAGGCCGACCTCGCGCGCAAGGCCGCTCAATGAGGCGCCGAGCCGGTCGAGCGTCGGCGCATCGACGGCGAGCTTGACATAATCGACGCCGATCGCGGCGAGCGCCCGGGCGGCGGCGGTGAGCGCGTCTTCGCGGTAAGGCGGGTCGCCGAGCGCCGCGCTCGTTTCGCATCGTCCAGCGACGGCGGCGACCGCCTCGCGCGCGGCGTCGAGCGGAACCGCGCCGAGCGCGCCGCGCCGGGCGTCCTTCAGATCGACGACGTCGGCCCCGAGTTGCGCGACAAGGTCGGCCTCGGCAGCGCCGGAGACGCTGGCGAGCATGCGCGTCATCGCTTGGCGTCCCGATCCGCGCGATCGCCGGAAGTCCCGCCGCGCCGGGGTTTGCTGAGGCTGAACGGGGTCAAGAGCGACGGCGCCCACGAGGTTCGGCGGCTTGATTGGCCGCGGGGGCAATCCTATCTTGGGCCCGAGAGGAAACGCAAATGCATGGCTCGATCCGTGCCGTTCTCGCGATCGCGATGGTGGCGCTTCTTGCGCCGCCGACGGTCGCTCAACCTCGGAAGCTCGATCCGGATTGGCCCTGCCAGCAGATCAAGACGCCGACCTTTTCGCTCGCCGCCGTCTGGGCCGGGCCTCAGCTCGATCTCAACTCTCAGAGCTGGCGCAACGAACCCGACGTCGCGGATCTGAAGGCGAAAATGGCTCAGCGCCGGGTTCCCATCGCCGACGTCGAGAAGGCGATCGCGGATTTCAAGGCGAAGGCCGGTCCTGACCGAGACGCCAAGCTCTTGCGCGCCTTCGCCGGGGCGTTCGAGGATTTGTCGGAGCAACGCTCGGAGGTCATCGACGGCCTCGACCGGCTTGGCCGCAGGCAGAATGCGCTCGCCGATCGCATCCGTGCGGAGAACGAGGCGGTCGAAAAGACGTCGGACCAGAAGACCGACAGCGCGGCGCCGCCAGGCGCCGGCAATCAGGACAAGCTGCTCTGGGACATCCGCATCTATGACGATCGACGCCAGACCGCTTCTTATGTCTGCGAGGTGCCGACGCTGATCGAGCAGCGTATCGGGAAGATCGCCCGCGCGGTGCAAAGCGCTCTCTAGCGCGGCTAGGCGCCAACGTGCTCAGGGCGAGGGCGGTATCGGCTTGTTGTTCTCGTCAAGCAGCGGGACGCCATAGGAGCGCAAGATCGCCTGAATCTCGCCTTGGTTCTCGGAGATCAGCTTGTTGAGGGTGCGCTTCCAGTTCTGGTCGGAATGCCTGACCCCCATGACGATCCGAAACACCATGGGGAGGCGGCCGGGCTCCTTCACCAGCGGAACCACCGCGGGCGGGTTTTTGGCCTTCATCGCGTAATAGCCCGCGAGCGGACCCCAGAGCAGCGCAATATCGATGTCGCCCCGCTCGAGATCGTCCATCATCTGGCGAGCCGGGGAATCGTAGCGTGTGTCGACGACCAGCGGATAGGACTTGATCCGTCCGAGCAATCCGTATTCAGCCAGTAGGGTCGCCGGCGGAGTGCCCGCGATGATGCCGATCCGCGCCATTTTCAGACGCGGATCGTTCAGCGCTGTCAGGTCCTTCAGTGGACCGTCCTTGCGATAGGCGGCGACGTAGCTCGTCCGGTAATAGGGACTGGTCGGCTGAACCATTCCGTCGCCCTGGGCGATTCCCAGGACGACGTCGCAGCGATGCGCGTTCAGCGTGTTGCGGATGAAGCCGGTGGCGTCGGGATAGAAGGTGTAGGCGACCGACTTGCCAAGTTTGCGGGCGAAAAGCTCGGCGATCTTGTTTTCGAAACCTTCGCCCGCCTCGTTGGAGTAAGGAAGATCGCGCGGATCGGCGCAGGCGCGAAAGACGTGCGGGTCCACGAGTTCGATCGGACCTTGCGCCTCCTGCGCGCGGTCCCCGCCCGGGAGGAAGAGGCACCCGAGAGCCGTCAAACCCAGGGCCAGAAGCGCCCCTTTGGCCGATCGGCGCGGGCTCGCGCCGCTCGAATGGTCATTCATCAACCGGGGCCCATGCATTTGTCTTCGGCCGCCGAAAAGCCTGGAGGCTTGGCAGCATGCTTCTCTGGCCGTCCGCGCCCGATCGCTCCTGTGGAGCGCGCGCGCAGATAAACGTAAATGTCGTTGAGATAGCACATCACGTTCTTGTTGTCGGCGAAAGCCGGCATGACCAACTCCTTGCCGGCGCCGAGATCCTGCTTGCCGCTGACGACGGTTCCGAAAAATTCTGCATAGCCCATCGTCTTCAGCGAATCCGCGAGCGCCGGCGCGTAGCTCGATCCGGCGCCGTCGGGGCCATGACAGACGATACATGCGGCATTATAACGGCGGAAACCTGAAAAGGCGTACCAGTCGACGGTTCCGTCCGCATCGATCTTGTAGGTCGGATCGCCGTTCTTATCGTGCCACATACCTTGTTCGTCTTGCTTCACGGCGGCGGGGTCGCCAGGCGGGTCGGCGCGGGCGACGAGCGGCGCGGCGAAGGCGAGCGCGAACGCGAAGCTGAGCATAAGCTTGGAAGTCGTCACTTTTGTTTCTCGAGCGGGCTGAAACAAACGAGGGCCCGGCGCGTGCTTTGCCCGCATGCGCCGGGCCCCGCTACCCCCGTGAGGGCGGTCAGCCGATCAATCGTTCGGCAGCGCGAACACAGTGAGCGTGCCGCCGAGCGCGGTGTAGTTCGAGAGCGCCGCGTAGCCGCCGACCGCGCCCAGACCGTCAGTCGGCTTGGTCAGGCCGGCCGCAAGGCCGATGCCCGCCCAACCGCCGACGCCCGACAGGATCGCCACATACTGGCGCCCGCCGTGCTCGTAGGTCATGACGTTGCCGATGATGCCCGACGGAGTCTTGAACTTGTAAAGCTCCTTGCCGGTCTTGGCGTCGACCGCCTTGAGATACCCTTCCAGCGTGCCATAGAAGACGACGCCGCCCGCGGTTGCGAGCGCGCCCGACCACACCGAGAACTGCTCGGGATCCGACCAGACGATCTTGCCGGTCTTGCCGTCCCAGGCGATGA
>DATNBG010000499.1:0-3795 GCA_035572075.1 Roseiarcus sp.
CAGTCGGGCGCGCCGATCCTGGGCACTTCGGTCGATTCGATCGATCTCGCAGAGGACCGCGACCGCTTCAAGCGGCTGCTCGACAAGCTGGGCTTGAAGCAGCCGAAGAACGGCATCGCCTATTCGGTCGAGCAGGCGCGCCTCATCGCCGCCGATCTGGGGCTGCCGCTGGTGGTGCGGCCTTCCTATGTGCTGGGCGGGCGGGCGATGGCGATCATCCACGATGCGGGCGCGCTCGACGATTATCTCCTTGGCGTGCTGCCGAGCCTGGTGCCGTCGGAAGTCAAGGCGCGCTACCCGAACGACAAGACCGGCCAGATCAACACGGTGCTCGGCAAGAACCCGCTCCTGTTCGACCGCTACCTGACGGACGCGATCGAGATCGACGTCGATGCGCTGAGCGATGGCGAGACGGTCATCATCGCCGGGATCATGGAGCATATCGAGGAGGCCGGCATTCACTCGGGCGACAGCGCCTGCTCGCTGCCGCCCCGCTCGCTTAACCCCGAGACGATCCTGAACCTCAAGGAGCAGACGCAAAAGCTCGCGCGCGCGCTCGAGGTCGGCGGGCTCATGAACGTGCAATATGCGCTGAAAGACGGCGTGATCTACGTGCTCGAGGTCAACCCGCGCGCCTCGCGCACGGTGCCCTTCGTCGCCAAGGTGATCGGCAAGCCGATCGCCGCGATCGCCGCCCGCGTCATGGCGGGCGAAAAGCTCGTTTCATTCGATCTCTCGCTCGAGCGGCTCGATCACGTCGGCGTCAAGGAAGCGGTGTTTCCCTTCGCCCGCTTCCCCGGCGTCGACACCGTGCTGGGGCCGGAAATGCGCTCGACCGGCGAAGTGATGGGAATCGACCGCTCCTTCGAGGTCGCCTTCGCCAAGAGCCAGCTCGGGGCGGGCTCGCGGCCGCCGACATCGGGGACGGTCTTCGTCTCGGTGCGCGACGCCGACAAGGAGAAGATCGTCGAGCCCCTGCGCACATTGCTGGCGCTCGGGTTCAGGATCCTGGCCACCGCCGGGACCCAGCGCTACCTCGCCGCGCAGGGGCTCAAGGCGGAGAAGATCAACAAAGTCTCGGAGGGGCGCCCGCACGCCGGCGACGCGGTGCGCAACGGCGCGGTGCAGCTCATGTTCAACACCACCGAGGGGGCGACCTCGCTCGCCGATTCGAAGCCTTTGCGCCGCGCCGCCCTCTTGCAAAAGACGCCCTATTACACCACAATTTCAGGCGCCATCGCGGCGGCCGAAGGGATCCGCGCCGTCGCGGCGGGCGAACTCGAGGTCAGGGCGTTACAGGACTATCTGGCGTGACGGCGCAAAAAAGCGCCGCCGCGGCGGTGTATTTTTGACGGATGACTCATGGACAAACTACCGATCACCGCCGCGGGCCATGCGGCCCTCGAGGCGGAATTCCACCATCGCCAGAAGGTCGAGCGGCCGCGCATCGTCGCCGCGATCGCGGAGGCGCGAGGTCACGGCGACCTGTCGGAAAACGCCGAATATCACTCGGCCAAGGAGGCGCAGTCGCATAACGAGGGCCGCATCGTCGAGCTCGAGGAGCTGCTGCAGCGGGCCGAGGTGATCGACGTCAAGAAACTGAACGGAACGACCGTCAAGTTCGGCGCCACCGTCACGCTGATCGACGAGGACACCGAGAAGAGAAGCGTGTTTCAGATCGTCGGCGAAACCGAGGCGGACGTGAAGTCCGGCAAGGTGTCGATCACCTCGCCGACGGCAAGGGCGCTGATCGGCAAGAAGGCGGGCGATAGCGTTGAAGTGAACACGCCGGGCGGCGGCAAGAGCTACGAAATCGTCAAGGTCGCGTATATATAGGGGTTCGCGGGCCGAAACTTGGCGCGACCGGCGCCGTAACGCCGGTGGGGACGCCACAAGGAGGAGGTTGCCCGATGCGCGAATTTCCATCGACCCGCCGCCTGTTGACCCGCCGCGCCGCGCTTGCCGGTCTCGCGGCTCTTGCGCTTCCGCCTGTCGCCGTTCGAAGCGCGCTGGCTGAGCCCGGCCTGCGCTTCCGCGCCATCAGGGTCGACGTTTCGCCCATTCGCAGGAGCATGGGGGATCCGACCGCGGCTTGGGTGCAGCAGGCGCTCCCCGGGGCGCTCGCCCAGGCCCTCGCCCCCTATATGGCGCCTGGCGACCGCCGGGCAGCGACGCTGGTGGCGCGGATCGACTATCTCTATCTCGGGTCCAGCAGCGGCGGTCCCGGCTTCTTCAGGCAGACGCAGGACACCATCAACGGAACCCTGCTGGTCGAAGGACCGCGCGGCGGCGTCATCGAGAAAGTCCCGCTGCGGGCGATTTCCTCCTATGTTCCGATGGCGGTCGATCAGGCGCTTGTCGAGCGAGCCTTGCAAGGGCGCGTGACGGCGCTTGCGCAGGCGTTCGCCGGCTGGGTCCCGAGGCAGCTCGGGCTCTCGTGAGCGGGCTTCACAGCGAAACGATTCTGGAAGCCGCTCGGAACGAGGGCGATCACCGCGCCCTGTGGCGCCTGACCTCATCGACATAAGAGCGCAGGACGGCGTTGATCCTGGTCTGATAGCCGCGTCCTTGCCCGCGAAAGAACGCCAGGACGTCGGCGTCGATCCGCAGATTGGTATGTTCCTTCCGTCTCGGCATGGGCAATTCCGTCGTCGCCCACTCGATGCGCTCCATGGCGTCGTCGGGGTTGCTCCCGTCGGGCACGGGCTTCTCGGCCGCGGCCTTCCAGTCGGTATGGGTCTTCCCTGACGCTTTCATGGCGCTAAGCTCCGCCGCCGTATATCGAACGATATGTCCTCTCTTCCTGCTCATGGCTTCGCCTCATCGAAATGACCCGGATTACGCGGCCGCGCCACATCCAAACGACGGTGAAAAACTTGCCGTCGAACAACGCTATCGATTTCCACCGATCCTCGTCCGCTCGCGGTGTTGGCTGATGGATCACGGGCCATCGAAAAACTGGAAGGCATCCGCAAAATCAAGGTTGCGCTCCTTCAAGATTCTCTGGCGTTTTTCCTCGTCCCATTCGAATTCCACGATGGTGATTTTTAATCCATGTAGCTACACATTGCAATCACATTTGTAGCCACACGGCGTTGGGCGGCGTCGGGCGATAGGGGCGGGGAGATTGACGCTGGATCGGCCAAATCGAATCATGCGCCTGGAGAAACGCGAATTTTGCCGAGGCGGCCTGGCGTGTTCGACGGTAAAATGGGCGCGTCGAGTGCTGGGGCAGCGTTTGCGCAACGCAAGGAGGCGGGCCGAATGTCGATCAGCGCCCTGAGCCGCCGCGCCGCGCTCTCAGGCCTCGGCGCTCTGGCCGTTCTCTCCATGAGCGCCGTTCGGCCCGCCGCGGCTCAGACGATCAGGTTCCGCGAGATTCGGGTCGACGTCTGGCGCCTCAGGGGCAGCGACGGCGATCAGACCGCCGACTGGGTGGAAGACAGCCTTCCCCGCGATCTGGCGAAGGCGCTCGCGCCCTACATGGCGCCGGCCGGACGCAACGGCGCGATCCTGCTGGCGCGGATCGACAATCTCGACCTCGGAGCAGCCAGCGGGGCGAGGGGCGCTGGCGGCGCGCTCGATTCGATCGAGGGCGTCCTGATCGTGAGCGGTCCGCGCGGCGGCCTCGCCGCCCAAACGCCGCTGAAGGCGATCGCCTCCTATGAGCCCAGCGCCATCGATCAGCCTCTATTCGAGGAGGCCTATTACGCGCGCGTGGCAGCGCTGGCCGAGGCCTTTGCAGGCTCAGCGCGCCGGCGGCTCGGGATCTGAGCCGGGCCTCGCATGGGGCGG
>DATNBG010000500.1:0-4457 GCA_035572075.1 Roseiarcus sp.
GCCCAAACCGGTCGCTCGCGTAAAGGGGATTGGGCTCTGACCCTACGGGCTCGGCTTCGTCGCCGCGAAGAGGTAGTTCACGCCCGTGTCGGAAGAGAGGCGCCAGTCGCGGCGGAACGGGTCGTAGACCATGCCGCGCACGTTCACCCGCCTCAGACCCGCGGCGCGGGCGAAGGCGGTGAGTTCGAGCGGGGTCACGAATTGCTCCCAGCGGTGGGTTCCGGGCTCGAGCCAGCGCAGCACATATTCGGCCCCGACGATCGCAAGCGCGAAGCTCTTCAGCGTACGGTTCAAGGTCGAGGCGATGAGGAGGCCGCCGGGTTTGACCAGCGATGCAGCGGTCGCAATGAACGCATTCGGATCGGCGGCATGCTCGATCACCTCCATCGCGCTCACCACTTCGAACCGCCGCGGCTCGGCCGCGAGCGCTTCGACCGTGCCGGCGCGATAGGTGAGATGGGCGCCGGTCTCGTCGGCGTGACGGCGGGCGGCCTCGATTGCGCTGAGCGCCGGATCGACGCCGACGACGTCGGCGCCGAGCCGCGCCATCGGCTCGGCGAACAGCCCGGCCCCGCAGCCGACATCGAGGAGGCCGACGCCGGCGAGCAGCGCGCCGGCCGGCGTCACGAGCTTGAAATGCCGCGCGATCAGGTCGCGCGCCCAGGCGATCCGGACCGGGTTCAGGCGGTGCAGCGGCGCCATCGGCCCGTCCTCGTCCCACCAGGCGTCGCCGAGCGCGTCGAAGCGCGCGACCTCCAGCGGCACGACGCTCGGCGACGGCCCCGCTGACATCGGCAAATCCTTTCGCTTGGCGGGCGAGAGCGCGTTGACCCGTCCGGCGCGCAGCCTTATAGGGCGCCCGCACGCATTGCGCGAGCCTGCCGCCTCCCCGAGCTTGTCCAAGGATCCATGCCGCGTCTGGTGATGAAATTCGGCGGCACGTCGGTCGCCGACCTTGAACACATCCGCAACGTCGCGGCGCATGTGAAACGGGAGATCGAGGCGGGCGCGGAAGTCGCGGTCGTGGTCTCGGCGATGGCCGGCAAGACCGACGAGCTGGTCGCCTGGTGCAAGGAAGCGGGCGCCCACTTCGACAACGCCGAATATGACGCCGTCGTCGCCTCGGGCGAACAGGTGACGGCGGGATTGCTGGCGCTCGTGCTCAAGGACATGGGGCTCAAGGCGCGCTCGTGGGCCGGGTGGCAGGTTCCGCTGCTCACCGACGGCGCGCATGGCTCGGCGCGTATCGCCGCGATCGACGGAACGCGGCTCATCGCGGGATTCGAGGCGGGCGAGATCGCGGTCGTCGCCGGCTTTCAGGGCCTCCACAAAGGCACGGGCCGGGTGACGACGCTGGGGCGCGGCGGGTCGGACACTTCGGCCGTGGCTCTCGCCGCGGCGATCTCGGCCGACCGCTGCGACATCTATACCGACGTCGACGGCGTCTATACGTCCGATCCCAGGCTCGTGCCGAAGGCGCGCCGGCTCGACAAAGTGTCGTTCGAGGAAATGCTGGAAATGGCTTCGCTGAGGGCCAAGGTCCTGCAGGTGCGCTCGGTCGAACTGGCGATGGTGAACAAGGTCAGGCTCTACGTGCGCTCGTCGTTCGACGATCCGGCGCATCCCGGGCTTGGCACGCTCATCTGCGACGAGGAGGAGATCATGGAGCAGGAGGTTGTCACCGGCA
The DNA here is from genome assembly GCA_035572075.1 of Roseiarcus sp. Lineage (GTDB taxonomy): Bacteria > Pseudomonadota > Alphaproteobacteria > Rhizobiales > Beijerinckiaceae > Roseiarcus. The sequence goes on from DATNBG010000500.1 coordinate 1,688, forward strand.
TCGCCTTCTCGCGCGACGAAGCGCAGATCACCTTGCGCGAGGTCGCCGACAAGCCGGGCGTCGCCGCGGCGATCTTCATGCCGCTCGCCGAAGCCAACATCAATGTCGACATGATCATCCAGGTCGTGTCCGGCGACGCGACGACGACCGACATCACCTTCACCGTGCCCGCGGCCGAGTATGAGCGCGCGGTCGGCCTGCTCAAGAAGCGGCAGGGCAGAATCGGCTACGCCAAGCTCAACGGGGCGCGGGACGTGGTGAAGATTTCGGCGATCGGGGTCGGCATGCGCTCGCATTCCGGCGTCGCCGCGCGCGCCTTCCGCGCGCTGGCGGAGAAGGGGATCAACATCCGCGCCATCACCACCTCCGAGATCAAGCTCTCGATGCTGATCGACGACGCCTACACCGAACTCGCGGTCCGCATCCTGCATACGCTCTACGGGCTCGACAGGACGGTCTGAGGCGCCGAGCGCGCCGCGTCCGCCTCCAGCCCCAGCGCGTCGAGCTCGAGCGGGCGCTTCTTGCCGCGGACGGGGAACTCCCCAAGCCTCAGCCGCGTGACGCCGGGAGGCAGGGACGTCAGGCGGTCGATGAGGGTCGCGGAGGCGAGCGCGCGATGGCCGGTCAAGCGGCACGCCTCCAGAATGCGGGCGGCGGTGTTCATCGTGTCGCCGATCGGCGCGATCTCTCTCCGCAGGGACCCGAGCTCGCCGACAGCGACCGGGCCGCCGTGCAGGCTGGCGCGGAAGTCGGGAACGACGCCGAATTCGCGCTCATAAGCCGGGCCTTGCGAGGCGATCCGGTCGCGGGCGGCGAAAACGGCGCTGACGCACGCCGGAGGGTTTGCGCCGGGCCCAAGGCGCCAGGTCGCGATCACCTCATCGCCGACATATTTATGAATCGCGCCGCCAGCTTCCGCCACTGCGAAAGAGACATCGCCGACAAAGCGGTTGAGCAGCCTGAGATAGCTGAGTTCGCCGAGGCGCTCGGCGATGGCGGTCGAAGCGCGCATGTCGATGAACAGGAGCGCGCGCTCCTCGATCCGGGGGTTGTGATAGCGCCCGGCGGCGAAAGCGAATAATACGCCGGGGCCGAGGAGGTCGTTGACGCTGAGCAAGAGAATCGCGCCCACCGCCAAAACCAGCGAAAAGATGAGGTCGAAGGCCCAGACTCCCCCAAAGCCAGCCCCCGCCGCCTCATTGACGACGGCGATGACGATCACGATCACGCCGACGTAAAGGACCGAACGCAGCGCGAAATAGATGAGAAACGGCAGCGGACGGATGAAGCCGCCGGAATTGCGTCTCAGCACGAATCGTTCGAGCAAAACGAAGCTGGCCGCGCACGAGGCGCCGACCAGACCGCCGGTCGCTGGCGATCCATACCGAGCCCCGGCGTAGCGGGCCCCGAGCAGGAAGGCCCGACGACGCGCGGCAGGAAGAGGCGAAGGATCGACTGACCCGGCATCCCGGCGACTATAGACCGCTTCGCGCCCCGCGCCGAAACGGATGGGGAGAGGGGAGCAGTCTCAGGCACCTGCAATCCAACCGCCGCGCCGCATGCGGGGCTTGGACGGCGCATGGAGCGCGGCTCTGGAGATTCTGCCCGCATCTCTGCTAAGGCTCGCCGTCCTCGGCTGCGACGGATCAGAGCGTGATGAAAGACCCCTACGAGACCCTCGGCGTCTCCAAGACCGCCCCGGCCGACGAGATCCGCAAGGCCTACCGGAAGCTGGCCAAGAAGCTGCACCCGGACCTCAATCCGGGCGACAAGGGGGCTGAGGAGCGGTTCAAGGAGGTTGCTGCCGCCAACGATCTTTTGTCCGATCCGGATAAGCGCCGGCGCTACGACGCTGGCGAGATCGACGCCTCGGGGATGGAGAAAGCTCCGCCGAACGCACGATACTACCGCAACTACGCGGCGGAGGGCGGCCACCCCTACGAGGGTCAGGGCGCTTACGGGGACTTCGCCCAGGGCGACGATCTGTTCGCCGAGCTCTTGCGGCGCAGCGCCGAACAGGCGCGGCGCCGGCCGGGCGCGGATTTGCATTACGAACTCCCAATCGACTTCCTCGATGCGGTCAACGGGGCGAGCAAGACCATCACCCTGCCGCAGGGCGGGACGTTGAATGTGACCATTCCCGCAGGCGTCGAGGACGGGCAGACCTTGAGACTGCGCGGCAAGGGCGGCCCAAGTCCCGGCGAGGGCCCGCCGGGCGACGCGCTGGTGCAGATCGTGGTCAGGCCGCACCGCTATTTCACCCGCGAAGGCGACGACATCCTTGTCGATCTGCCGATCAGCGTGAAGGAGGCCGCGCTGGGCGCGGAAGTGAGAGCGCCGACGACCACCGGAAGCGTCATGGTCAAGATCCCGAAGCGATCGAGCACCGGCGACGTGCTGCGCCTGCGCGGCAAGGGGGTGAAGACGCGTCACGGCGCCGGCGACGAACTCATCAAGCTCAAGGTGACGATGCCGAAAGAGGCCGAGCCGGAGCTCGAGGCCTTCCTCGCCGGCTGGAGTCCGGCGGCGAGTTACGATCCGCGCAAGGAGATGTGAGCCCATGATCACCGAGCGGGAATTTCTCGAACGCGCGCGGCTCGACCGGCGGACGCTTCAAGTCTGGATCGAAGAGGAATGGGTCATCCCCGGCGGGTCGGCCGAGGCGCCCGCCTTCACCGACATGGACCTGGCGCGCGCCGAACTCATCCACGATCTTCAGGACAAGATGGGGGTCAACGATGAGGGGCTCGGCGTGGTCCTGCATCTTCTC
>DATNBG010000501.1:0-2827 GCA_035572075.1 Roseiarcus sp.
GAAGCGCCTGTCGCAATCCTGGCACCGCCCGATCTGCGGCGCGTTCCCAAGACTTTGCGGCCGGAAGTTCGTCATCTTCCGCTCGCGCGAAACGGGGGCCTATTACCGGATTCCCGGCCCCGAGCCGCTCGTCGCCAAGAATGCGGTCAGCTATGACCCGTGGGTCGATGACGCGACCATCAAAGACAGTACGGCGCTGGCGATCGATTTTCTCCGAGAATTCGCCAAGGGGAGATGCGTGATCCTCACCAACGTCCCCTATCCGGATACGAAAATGGGGCAAGCGGAAGCGATCGCGGCGGGCGTCGGCTTGCCGCTGGTGGCGCCCCGCCTGGACGGGCTCTACACCACCGACGGCTACCACCTCGACCGGGCGAGCGCCGATCGCTGGTCGCGGGCGTTTCTCGCGGCGGCGGGGCCCGAAATCCGCTCGTGCCTCGAGAAAAAGCGCGCGGCGCGCTCCTGAAGTCAGCTTTTGCGCCCGAACAACGCCCGGAGCCTGTCTTTCGCCGCCTCGAGAGTCCGCTTGCGCTCCGGCGACAGGTTTCGACCGGCGCGGTTGATATAGAAGGTTAACATCGACATGGCCGACCGGAAGGCGCTCGATTTCCGGCGATCGCTCGTCTCGGCGGAGCGCTTGAGCGAGCGCGCGATCTCCTGAGCGCTTTCCTTCTCAAAGACCTTGGGCTCGAGATCGAGCGCGTTGGAGCGCGCCGTCACCTCGGCCGACCATTTTCCGCTCCGATGGGCTTTCGCCACGGCCTGCTCCTGACTGCTTCGTGGACCCGCGAATAACGCCGATCGGCGCACGACCGTTCCCGCCTCCGGACGAGGCCAATTCAATCCTTCCATTCCCATTCCAGGACGCCCGGGCGCCTCAGCGCGTCCGCGAGTCCCAATGGAACCCCGTGCTCATCGCGTAGAGCGAAATGTCGCACCGAGCATTGGAACTCCTGCATTCCGGCGAGCAGGTCCTCCCTGATCGCAAACTTGGCGATTTGCAGGTCCGCCACGCGAAGCGCGGACAATGCTGTCTCGGCGTCGAAATCGTCGATCCTCCACTTCATCTGCAGCTGCGAAATGCGTCGTTGCTTCAACTTGCGCTCAAGAAGTCTCAAGCCGCGTAAGATGAGCAGGCCCAAGACTGCGCCAACCAGGCCCAGATAAATCTGGCCGCCGCCAAAGCAGAGCCCGACCACGGTCACGAACCATAGAGTCGCTGCGGTCGTCAGGCCGTGGATGGTGTCGCCGCGTTTGAGAATGGCGCCGCCGCCGATGAAGCCGACGCCGGTCAAAATGCCGAGCGGCAGGCGCATGAGGTCGAGCACCGCAAACGAGCTTGAACTCTTGCCGACGGTGTCCATCAGCCAGTTGGCCTGCACCATCGCGAGAGATGCGGCCAGGGCGACGAGGATCACGGTCCGCAATCCGGCCGCGTGGCCCTCCACATCGCGGTCATAGCCTATGGCCGCCGCGGCCAGTATGGTGAGAACGATGCGAAGGCCGACGTCGGCCCATGTCAAAGCGAGGGGCATTTAGCCTCGTCAGGGCGATCTACTCAAGCGGGGCCTTGTCGCCGCCCGAGCGATGCGAACCGTCGCGGAGGCGATCGTAGGCTGAGCCGGTCACTTCGATCCGCACCTCGTGACCGTTGCGAAACGTAGCCCATGCCCGGCTCGCCATCGCGCGTCACTCGCCACTTCTCGCCCGCGGGCGCCACTTTGTAGGCCACGACAACCATGGGGGACAACTTCGCTGCTCCAACAACTCGGGAGAAACAAACGCGGCCGCAGCCTCGAAGTTCCCGCGACGCCAGCGGACGACGACTTCCCTGGCTGGTTTGGGGTGTTTTTTGAAAGCGGCGGGTGGGCTGAAAATCATTCCGCCGCAAGAGGGTGCGCCGCTCTACGGCGCTCGTCACGGATCCCGGCTCGCCTCAGGTTTCGCGGCGCTGTCGAGGCCGAGGACGACGATTTTTCCGGTTGTGACCTCCGTCGGCCAGGCGACGCCGGTGAGGCCGGTCGTCACCGCGATCTTCTCGCCCCCGTCGGCGCGATAGGCGATGACGCCGCCGCCGATCCCGCCGCCGATCTTCTGACCCCACAGCTTCTCGCCGCTCGCGGCGTCGAGAGCATAGAAATTTCCGCCCACGTCGCCGACGAACACCAGGCCCCCGGCGGTCGGCGTCACGCCGCCGACGATCGGGTAATTCGACCTCACCCTCCACTTCGGGACGCCGGTGTCGGCGTTGACCGCGTAGACCCACCCGCCCCAGAAACTCTGGTCCTGCCGCCCGAACAGGTGAAACGGGTTGCGCATCGCGTTGCCGAACCATGCGCCGCCCGCCGGCGCGTCCATGAGCTGCTCGTCGGTCTGCCGCTTCACCGTCGTGCACCAGTCGACCTCGCCGGTGATGATCAGGTTGGTGTCCGGATCGTAGGCCGGGCCGTTCCACTCGGACCCGCCGGACGCGCCCGGGCAGAACCGAACCGCCTTGCCGGACGCGAACGGCGCCTCGACATTCTCGATCCGGGTCACCGGCGTGCGATAGATGAGGGCGCCCGCGGCGAGGTCGATCCCGTAGAGATGCCCATCCTTGGGGGCGGCCGAAAGCAGCGTCCGGCCAGCCCGCGTGCGGATCAGGGCGGGAGCGCTAGCCACGTCCCAGTCATGCCAGTCCCTGCGCACGAGCTTGAAATGACGCTTGTAGGCGCCGGTCATGGCGTCGAGCACGACGATTGAGTCGGTATAGAGATCCTCGCCCTCGCGCACGCTGATCGCGTAGGCGGGCGACGGATTGCCGACGGGGACGTACAATTCCCCCGCC
>DATNBG010000502.1:0-6186 GCA_035572075.1 Roseiarcus sp.
CATCGCGATCCCTTCGACCGGATACTGGCCGCCCAATGCCTCAATCGCGGGCTGACCCTTGTCACCGCTGACGCGCGGCTCAAGGCGCAAAGAGACTTGGCGGTGATCTGGGCGGGTTAGGCGCCGGCGCCTCTGCGGGCGCTCTCAGCGCGCCTCGGAGCGGATGAGGGCGCCGGCCGCCATGCGCGAGGCGCCGATGAGGACGCGCAAACCCCTGGCGACCGCCGCGCCGACGCCGGGAAGGCCGTAGCGGTTCAGCGGCGCAAGCTGCGCGCAGAGATCGTTGACGAGCAGCGGCGAGGCGCACTCGGCGCGGCCGCGGTCGGTATTTTGCAGGCAATGCATTTCGCGTTCTGGTCTTCTCGGTTCCAGTTTTGCTGGGTTCTTCCAGCCAAAGCGGCCGGAGCCATCTCCATGTAAGATGCAGGGTTCGAATTTCAATGCTGGGCTCGCCTGTACAATCGCGTCGCGCGGTGCGAGTCAGGGGTTAGGCGAACTCAGGGCCCAGCGATGATCTCCCGCTCGACAAGCCCCCTTTCGACGGCGCGCGCCAGGTCGTCCTCGGTGCGCCCCGCCGCCCTGATCCGGCCCAGATAAGGAAAGCTGATCGTGCCGTCGGGCTCGACGCGCGCGGTCCAATCGAGTTCCGGATGACCGACGATCCGGATAGCGACGATGTCCATCGCCGTCAGAACACGGCCCGCGCCTCGCGCCGCTGGCGCCCCGGTCAGCGCAAGGAGCAGAACCCCGGCCCAAGTCGCGCGGCGGCCCATTCTGATCTCTCTTGATCCGCCGTCCGGCGCGTTTCGCGGACATCCCGCCATATCGCAGGCCCCATGGCTCCCGCCACTTGAGCCGCCGGCCTCGTTCCTCAGGCAGCCCGCTCGCCGCTTCGCGTCGTCCTGAGCCTCTCGGCGTAGATGTTGATGATGAGCGCGACCAGGAGGATGATCCCGCGGATGAGGATCTTGAGGAAACTGTCGATCTTCACATAGTCGAGGCCGTTGTTGAGCACGCCGAGCACGAACAGGCCCACGATCGTGTTGCCGATGCCGCCGCGGCCGCCGAACAGGCTCGTGCCCCCGACCACCACCGCGGCGATCGAGTCGAGGAGATAAGTGTCGAATTCGTTCTGCTGGGCGCTGCCGAAATAGGCGACCCCGATCATGCCGGCGACCCCCGAGCACATCGCGCCGATCACCATCACCGCGCCGACGATGAAACGGACATTGACGCCGGAATATTCCGCCGCCTCCCGGTTGCCGCCGACCATGTAGACGTAGCGGCCGAAGCGCGTGTAGGTCAGCACGAGATGGGCGACGAGCAGGAAGATCGCCGCCACGATGATGATCCACGGCACGCCATAAATCGACTTCGAGCCGAGGGTCAGGATGAGCGGAGGAACGGTGTAGGCGATCTGGCCGCGCACCAGGACCGCCGAGATGCCGGCGCCGATCTGCATCATCGCGAGCGTCATGATGAACGACGGGATGCCGATGCGGGTCACGCCGAAGGCGGTCAGCAGGCCGAGCGCGAAACAGGCAAGGAGCGCGAGGACGATGGCGGCCGCGCCTGGCATCGGCACGTTCGCGATGTTCACGTAGTCCGGCTGGGCGGTGAAATAGGTCAGCACGATCGCGGTCGCGCCGGCGATCGCCCCGACCGAGAGGTCGATCTCGGCGGTCAGGATGACGAAGGTGAGGCCGACCGCGATGATCGCGGTCACCGACACCTGCTGGAGGATGTTGACGAGATTGCCAAGCGAGGCGAAGGACGGGCTGGCGACGCTGAAGAAGCCGACCAGCGCGATCAGTGTGATGAACGGGGCGATGTTGCGCAACTGATCGCGCAAGAAGTCGCCCGGGCGAAAGGCGCGGGTGGGTCTGGCCTCGGCGCTCTGCATGTCCATCGGGAAACCCAATCCTGTCGTCAGGCGGCGGCGAGCAGCCGGTCCTTGCTGATCGCCTGGCCTTCGAACTCATGCGCGATCTCGCCCTTGCGCATCACCAGGACCCGGTCGGCGAGCGAGAGCACGGTTTCGGGCTCGGTCGAGAACACGACGATGGCGATGCCGGAATCGCGCAAATGCCGCACGATCCTGACCACGTCCTCCTTCGCCCCCACATCCATGCCGCGGGTCGGCTCGGCGAGCAGCAGGATGCGCGGCGGATGGGTGAGCCATTTGGCCAGCGCGACCTTCTGCTGGTTGCCGCCCGAAAGACCGCCCAGGCGCCATTCGACGTCGGGAGGGCGAATGTCGAGGTTTCTGGCCTGCACTCTTGCGATCTCCCGCTCGCGATCGGGCTTCAGAAGCCATTTCGACAGGCGCTCGAGAACGGCGATCGAAACGTTCTTGTACACCGGCTCGTCGCCGAACAGCATGGCGCGGCGGCTCTCGGCGACATAGGCGACGCCCGCCTTCTTGGCCGCCGCCGTGCTCTTCAGCGCCCTCGCCTTGCCGTCGATCTCGAGCGATCCGCTTGCGGGGCGAAAGCGCCCGAACAGGGTCCGCGCCAGTTCGAGCTGGCCGCAGCCCATGAAGCCGTAGACGCCGAGAACCTCGCCCGCGCGCGCCTCGAAGGTGAGATTGCGATAGGCCGGCGCGAGCGTCAGACCCTTCGCCCGCAGAACGACCGGCGCCTCGGGGCGGCTGTTCAGCTTGATCTCGCTGACATAGCTCTCTTCCAGGTCCTCGCGGCCCGAACCGATCATCCGCTCGATGATCCAGTGCTTGTCGATGGTCGGCGTGACCTCGGCCGTGGCGACCTTGCGGCCGTTGCGGAAGATGGTGATCGCGTTGGAAATCTTGAGAATGTCGTCGAGGAAGTGCGAGATGAAGATCATGCTTCGGCCGCCCTCGCGCAGCTTCGCGAGAACGCTGAACAGGCGCTCGATCTCGGGCGGCGACAAGGCCGAGGTCGGCTCGTCGAGGATGATGATGCGCGCGCCCGAGAACAGCACCCGCGAGAGTTCGACGAGCTGCTGCACGCCGATCGGAAAATCGCCGAGGCGCGCGCGAGGATCGATGTTCAGCCCAAGGTTCTTCAGCTGCTCGGCCGCGTTCTCGGCCATCCGCCGCCACGCGACGACGCCGATCCCGTTCACCGGCTGCGCGCCGAGAAAGACGTTCTCGGCGACGCTCAGTTCCGGCGCGACGGAGAGCTCCTGATGCACCATGCCGATGCCCGCGGCCAGCGCGTCGCGCGAGGAGCGGAAATGCACCTCCTTCCCGTCGACGCGCATGGTCCCCGAGTCGGCGGAATAGACGCCGGCGATGATCTTCATCATCGTGCTCTTGCCGGCGCCGTTCTCGCCGGCCAGACCATGGATCTGGCCGGCGTTCAGGGTGAAGTCGACGCCCCGAAGCGCCTGGACGCCGCCAAACGACTTCGACACGCCGGTCAGTTCGAGCAGCGCCATCTCAGGCTTCTGCCAGGATCAGATCAGGAACTGATCCTCCATCCACAGCATGCCGTCGGCGTTGGCCTTGGTGACCACCGGGCCGTCGGCGACGATGTTCTTCGGGATATCCTTGCCGGTCTTCGCGCCATGCACGACCGCCTGGACGCCGGCGATGATCGACCCGCCATGGATGCGGCAGGACGGGTTGCGGACCGTCGCGTACATCTGGCCGGCCTGCACCGCCTTGATCGCCGGCGGCATCGCGTCGCAGCCGCCGATCTTGATGCCGGTGCGGCCCTTGGCCTCCATCACCTTGTAGGCGGCGAGCGCCATGTCGTCATTGTGGAAATAGGCGGCGTCGATCTTGGGATATTTGGTGAGCAGCGTCTCCCAGATGCGGGCGACCTTGGTCACGTCCCAGTCGGCCGGCTGCTCGTCGAGCACCTTGATCTTCGGGAATTTCGACACGACCGAGTGGAAGCCCTTGGCGCGGCCTTGCGCGCCGGTGTGGCCGAGGGCGCCCTGAGTCATGATGATGTTGCCTTCGCCGTTGATGGCGTCGACCAGCGCCTGAGTGACGGAAGCGCCCATGAACACGTTGTCGGGCGCGATAAAGGTATGGATGTTGATCGAGTCGAGCGGCGCGATCAGCGTGTCCATGTCCATGACCGGAATGCCGGCGTCGATCATCTTGTTGACCGGCGCGGTCAGCGTGCCGATGCCGAACGCCTGGATGGCGACGAAGTCCCACTTCTGCGAGGCCATGTTGTCGATCGCCGCGCGCTGCTTGACCGCGTCGAGCTGGCCGTCGAACCAGGTGACGTCGACGTTGAACAGCTTGCCCCAATATTCGGCCGCCTGCTTGCCCTGGGCGCACCAGGTCGCCTGCAATCCGGCGTTGGAGAAAGCGGCCTTGAGCGGCTTTTCCGAGCGGCCCGCCGCCTCGGCCAGCGCCTGGGCCATGAACGGGTTGACGCCGAGCCCTCCGAACAGCGCCGCCGCGCCAGCGCCCGCGGCCGCCGCCTTGATGAGCTTGCGGCGATCTCCCGAAACCAGCTTAGAATCCGACATTTGCTTCCTCCCTGCGACCTTAGCGTTCCGCGCCGTCGCCTGACGGCCGACCATGGCATAGGAAGCGATCGGGATTCAATACCCGGAGCCGCGCGGGAAATCTCTGAGGATCCGCCCGCCGCCGGCTCGCGGCGAAATCTAGCCCGCAGCTCGCGGCCGCGGCGGCCGCGTCAAGCGCATCGCCAGCGCGAGCCCGATGACGACGCCAAGGGCGAGCGGCGCGAGCGAGCGCTGCGGCGTCCTTTGAAAGCGCACGCCGTTCCCGTCGATGACGATGAAGCCGAGCGGCTTCGCCGCCATGCCGCCGCCGACCCCCTTGGCGATGAGGCCGTCGCCCGCGCCAACACCGAATTTCGCCTCGGCGACCGGAATGACGGTTCGCTCGCCCTCGACGACTGGCGAGCCGAACACGGCCGTGGCGTTGGCCTTCTTGCCGATCGCCTCGGCGAGTTCGGCAAGCCAGGGGGAGATATCCTTTGGCGCCGCTTGCGCCTCGCCGTCCGTCAGTCGGCTCATCTCTCCACCTCCTCGCGCCGCCCGGTGAACAACCCGCGGCGGGCCTTTTTGATCCATGTCACGCTTTCGACCGAAGCGGCGCGTCGCCGGCATCGCGACCCCCGGGCTTGAGACCCGGGGGGAAGCGATCCAGGGAAACGCCGAGCGCCCGGCCATCTCTGGATTGCCTTCGTCGCCATCGCCCGTCGTCAGACGGGCGTCCTTCCGCACGCCCTATGGCTCCTCGCAATGACGATTCCGCCCGAGCGCGACATGCTCTAAGATCATAACCCGCAAACGCGGCGAGAGATCATGGCGACTCATAGCGCAAACATCAAATGGGCGGCGAAGGAGAGCAGCGAGGACTTCCTCAAGGGCCGCTTCAGCCGCGCGCATACCGTGAGCTTCGACGGCGGAACGGAGGTCCCCGCCTCCGCTTCGCCGCATGTGGTGGGAAAATGGGCGGTTCCAGCCGCCGTCGATCCGGAGGAAATGCTGGTGGCCGCGCTGTCGAGCTGCCACATGCTGTCGTTCCTGCATCTCGCCCGCCTCGCCGGCTTCGCGGTCAGGACTTACCAGGATCATGCCGAGGGCGTGACCGAGGAGATCGCGCCCCGGCGGGTGGCGGTGACCAGGGTCACGTTGCGGCCGAAAATCGAGTGGGCCTCCGCCGCGCCGGACAAGGAGGCGCTCGACCGCCTGCACCACGAGGCGCACGACATCTGCTTCATCGCCAATTCCGTGAAGACCGAGGTGACGGTCGCGGATGCGGCTGAAGACTCGTCGAAGACAACCCCGGCGTAGGGCGTTGAACTTCCTCCCCTGCGAAGCGGGGGAGGGGGACCGGCCGAAGGCCGGTGGAGGGGGACAACGTGAGAGCGCCGGCCAAGACGATCGCCAACGCACGGCGCCTGCGCCGCAGCCTTCCGCTACCGGAAGCACGGCTCTGGAGCCGGCTGCGCCCTCGCGCGCTGCGCGGGTGAGGAAAGGGCCGCGGCGCCCATCCTCCCCTGCGAAGCGGGGGAGGGGGACCGGCCGAAGGCCGGTGGAGGGGGAGCTGGCAGGCTCGCGATGACCAGGCGATTCCAATCGAAGCTAGCCCGCTCTCCGCCAACCAAGAGACCGCCGCGGCCGCACGATTTGATCCGGCCGTTGACAAGCCGCGCCGGCCAACCGAAACGTCCCGCGCTTCAAATTTCAGGACATCCCATGACCGAC
>DATNBG010000503.1:0-2726 GCA_035572075.1 Roseiarcus sp.
GTCGATGGCGACGATGGATAGCGCGACGTGATGCCCGACGCCGGCTTCCTTCTCCGCCGGGAGAAGGTGGCGCTCGGAAGCCTCGAAGAAGTCCATGACGGCCTTGTCTTCGAACGATGGCGAATTGGCGAGGTCGATCACGACTTGTGCGCCGCCCAGGGCCCCTTTGAGCCCCTCGCCGGTGATGGTGTTGACGCCCGTATTTGGCGCGGCCGCGAGAACCTCGTGACCGCGCGAGCGCAGAATGGCGACGGTCTTCGAACCGATCAGGCCGGTGCCGCCGATGACTACGATCTTCATGATTTACCGTCCCTCCTCGATGACTGGAGACCCCTGAAGGGTCGTTGCAGATGCGAAAAAACGCACGGCGCGTCAAGCCGCGCGTTTCGGCGCCAACCCGAGAGGAGACAAAAAGCATTCCCGCCTTACGCGCGACCCGGCGCAAACCCCAACGCCGCAGTCCCCATATTTGTTCCGCTCCTTCTCCAAAGGCTTTGCGCGGGGCGAAGCGAGACGCCTGGCGAAGCCGGGCGCGGGAACAGGCAACCCCGCTTTTGACGCCAAAAACCAACCCGCTCGTTTGGCGGAAAGAAATGAGGGAGCGCGCGGCGGTCGTCATATCGGAATTGCCGGCCCGTTTCCCGCCGCCTTGCCTTGACCTGTCCGCTATGGCAGGAAGCCGGACGTTCTAAAGACCCCGCGCTTGAGAGACGCTGCAGTAGCTCAGTGGTAGAGCACTCCCTTGGTAAGGGAGAGGTCGAGAGTTCAATCCTCTCCTGCAGCACCATCTTTCCGCGGCAAAGCGCTGCGGCGCCGCATCCATGGGCTAACGCGCTCAGCTTCGCCGGGCGGGCTCGGTCCAGGATTTGAACGAAAACAACGCCAGCGAGGCCGCGATGACGGCGGAGCCGAGAAAGAACATCGGGTCGATGACAAAATGCAGGTCGGCGATCCAGTGCGAGAGCGCCAGCGATATGAGCGCGGTCAGCGCCGGGACGAGGTTCAGGAACATGGTGACAAAGCCATTGTCCCCGCCGGTGACGGTGAGCGCGATCTGGTAGACCACGCGGCCGACCGACGCGGCGACGATGGTGCCGAACACCATCAGCGCCATCGCCGGCAATTGCTCGAATTGCAGCTCGCCCCGCCAGGCGAGAAGGGCGAGGCAGCCGGGGATCAGGATGACGTTCGCGGTAAGAAAATTGGCCGCAATCGCCGCCGATTCGTCATAAGCGCCAAACCATTTGCCAACCAGCGTTCCCCCAAGGGCCGAACACAGGGGAACGGGAATCGCATAGACCCAGCTGCCGTGGACGAAGTTGTCGGCGAGTTCGCCGACGGTCGACATGCCTCGGTCGCCTAGCTGGCTCCATGCGACGGCCATCGCGCCGATGAACGCGCCGGCGAAGCAGCCGAAGAAGGTCGCCCGAGAAATGGGGATTGGAACCCCGACCAGGACGAGCGCCACCAGCGCGGCCCAGAACGGCGAAAGGTTCAGGATTGCCGCGATGATGATCGGGTGGGCGTTGCTGAGGCCAAAGTTATAGAGCAGGAGGCCGCTCATCCCGATGGCGAAGATGACCGCCAGATACAGGTAGTTGGCGGGTTTTCGAAACAGAGCGACGAAATCCCGGCGGCTGGCGGGCCTGCTCGTCAACAGCGGAATGGAAACAAGCAGGGAGACCTGGGTCAGGGCCACGAACTGCAGGGTGTTGAGATGCCGGGCGGCCGGAAAGGAAAACGGCTCCTGCGTCGCATAGAGGAACGCGGTCAGGACCGAATAGAGGCTACCAAGCCGATAATTGATCGAAGACGCGGACAGCCCCAAAGGCGGCTTCCCAATCCGTGGGCCCCGCCGCTCACGAGCGGCGCTAAAGCTCAGTTGGCTGATTGAGCGGCGAGAGTCGCGAGCCGCGCGCCGATCGCCTCCAGAAGCAGCTCGTGCGCCTTGGCGGCAATGTCCTCCATCGAGGGCGTGTTCGCCAGGAGCTGCCGGGCGCGGCCGACGATCTCGGCCTTGCTCGGAACGTGAGGCAGATTCAATTCGGTGAAGAGGTCCATGGCGGCGAGCGGGGCGGCGAACGGCTTCGCCTGGTAAAGGCGGGCGCGGAGATCGGCCAGGCCGCTCTTTCCGAGCGCCGCCGCGACCGCGGCCGCGATCCGCTCGGCGTTGAAGCTGTCGGCGACCTGCGCCGCGGCCCGCCGGATAACCCGCGTGCCCAGCCGATGCTCGTTCTGCATCACTTCGACTGTCGGGCGCTTCAGATTCCACACCAGCCCGAGGCGCTCCAGAAGCTTCAGGAGATAGAAGGTCGGATCATATTCCCACCAGCGGAAACCCTGGCGGGCGCTGCTCTGGTAGGCGTGATGATTGTTATGCCAGCCCTCGCCCATGGTGACGATGGCGAGAAGCCAGTTGTTGCGCGAGTCGTCGCCGGTGACATAGCGCCGGCGTCCGACGAGATGGGCGACCGAGTTGATGCAGAACGTCGCATGATAGACCGCGACCGTGCTCCAGAAGAAGCCGACGATCAGCCCCGGCCAGCCGGCGACGGCGAAACAGAGGATGGCGAGCGCGAACGGAGGCGCCAGTTCGTAACGGTGGAGCCACATCAGCTCCGGATAACGGGCGAAATCCGCCACCCGGGTGAAATTGGTCATCTCCTGGCGGCGGGAGAAAATCCAGCCGAGATGACTGTAGACGAAACCGAAGCGGCGCGGCGAAT